>JAJZSX010000218.1 GCA_021849435.1 Actinomycetes bacterium
CGCGCTGTCGCCGCCAGGAATTGAGCCAAGCATCTCGGCGATGCGCCGAATCGTGGCCCGCCTAGGGTCACCCGGCCAATCAGGCTCCTGGAAATTCGTGTCCGTGTCTCGCCAGTCGAGACTCAGCGCCTGGGCTAGATCTTCTTGGTGGTGCAGATGCACATGACCGCTGACTACCGTGCGGTCGAATCGCTCGATGGCAAGGTATGTCATGGACTCCGCCCTACGGATTTCATTCGCATAATCCGACAGGCCGATGCGCTGGGTCAGCAAATGGCTGTAGTGCTCGTCGAAAATACGGCTCGGCCTCGTGGGGACCTGAGGCTTAAGGATGTGCGTTGAGTGGGCCCGGCCGTGTGGATAGGCCCACTGTCCATCGGCCTGCGCCACGAGCACCTTGGGTTGATAACCTGGCAGCGTGGAGCGGCTATCGTCGGCGGTGGCCTGATCGCTGTCATCGAGTGCTTGCCTGAGCCTGACGCTCAACGCGAGATCATCGAGTAGCTCGTAGTCGGGCCAGTGGGTCTTCGGCTCGTCCGACTGACGCAGTGTCACGGCGCCGGCGATCGAACCGCCGAACTCGCGTAGTAGCGCGAAGAGGTCATCTTTGTCGATTCGACGCTTGGTCGCCATCGCCTCACGGTGGTTGCCCTCGGGGACGTAGCCGCCAAGGAAGTTCGACACCGCTTCGACCGGTGGGCGCCGTCCAGAGATGGTCGCGAATGACTCACTCAGCAGAATCTCCGCCTGATACGCCATGTCCACGTCAAGCGTCACTCTGGTCTTATTGCGCCGGTCAGGTTCGACGACGCCGACGAACCGGTCATGAAGGAACAGGTCAAGACTCGGTATCGTGATCCTCGTACGTCAGGGTCATGGTGATTTCCAACTCGTGAAGCGCCCTGAAGAGACGCGTCGTGTAGACGCTCCCCTTCCCGGACTCGAGGTCGATCATGTAGTCACGAGAGAAGGCGAGTCGATCGGCGAGTTCCACCTGACGCAGACCCGCGTCCTCGCGGGCAGCTCTGATTACGGCGGCAACATCCTGCAGCTTGCGCGCGGTCAACGTAGGCATGGCGCACCCCTCTCTGTGGGAATATTCCCACATTACACCAAGTGGAGATATTCCCACCTAACTTGATGTGGCTGATTCCCCACAAGGGTGACTCATTAGTCCTCATGCGGCGCCGAAATCTAAGATTCGCTCGTACCTCCGTTCGAAGCGTTTACCTCCACGGTGCCAGTGAGCAAGAACCTCTCTAAGTGGATCTTCGTCACGCGACAACGGTGGCCAGTCTGAAGCACCGGCACCGGAAACTCACCCCGCCGAAACAACTCCGACGCGATACTCCGATGGATTCCGAGTACGAGGGCCGCGGCCGCAGGACGGCGAAGACTTTCCTTGCTACATCTGGTGGACCTTGAGGGACGCAGAACCGGTGCGCCCCTCATCTTAAGTTCCTGCTCATAGACAATACGTACTAAGGTTGTCACATGACGAAGCCCGAAGATGACACAGTCGGAAAAATCCTGAAGCAAGCACGTGTCAGCGCCCAGCTGTCGCAAACCGAAGTTGCGCGTCGTGCGGGCGTTGCGCAGAGCGTCATCAGTGCATATGAGTCTGGCCACAGGGAGCCATCGGTCACCACACTCGAACGTCTCATACGCGCAACGGGACACCGCCTCGTCCTTGACTTGGAGCGCTCAGGTGAATACCCGAGCGGAATCCCTGACACCCCTCTCGGTCGTCGGCTCCGCCAACGACGGCGCTCCGTACTCGCCTGTGCGGTGCGCCATGGTGCGAGCAACGTCCGCATCTTTGGCAGCGTCGCACGAGGTGAAGACCAGACAGCGAGCGACATCGATTTGGTGGTCGATTTGGATCGTCGAACAGGATTGTTTTCGTTGGAGGCACTACGCAGAGAACTCTCGGAGATACTCAGAGTTTCTGTCGACGTTGCTCCTTCTGACAGCCTCCGACCTCGGGTCCGAGAAGTGGTCGAACGCGAGGCCATCCCACTATGAGTTCGCGACACGACGAAGAGCGCCTCGCAGACATTGTTGACGCAATCACCGCAATCAGGAGTCACCTCACTCGTGGCGATCTCTCCGACGGCCTTATTTTCGACGCCGTTCGGCTACGTCTGATTGAAATTGGCGAGGCTGTCAAATTGCTAGATCCCCAGCTCGTCGCGAGCGAACCTAATGTCAGGTGGTCTGACGCAGCCGGTATGCGAGACTGGCTTACACACCACTACTTCGACACATCGCGAGCAATCATCGAAGCGACCATTGCGGAGGATATTCCTCCACTTGAAGCGGCTGTCCTTCAACTTGAAGCGCAGCTTGAACGCTCCAGGCAACCCAACCGGAATTTTCAAAACCCCTCGAAGGACATCGACCCAGGACTTGGGCGTTAGCATTCAGACGTCATCGACATTGATTGCTCACGGTGATGTGTCCTTGCACATCGTGAATCTCCAGTGGACCTTGAGTCACACCCTAAGAACCGCTCATTCACCGCACACGCTTGAAAGCCAAGTAACCGTGACGCGCAGTTCTCGCCTACAGCAAATCAATGAATTCGCTCAACTGTAATGCCGGGCTGTCGAATAATCGCCGATAGCGTTCCTCGGGCGAGTTCCCAGTGAATCGGAACAATCACGGTTCTGCCTCCTTGATCCCAAAGCTTCACGTGACTACCCTTCTGACCAACTTGTGTGAAGCCAATCTTCTCAAGCGCGGTGACAGTCTCTTGGCCAGACACAACCGGCAGCGCGGGACTCACGCAGGAATCAATACGGTGGTGATGATCGGTGGCTCCACCGATTCAGGGAGGTCCTCACCTTCGAAGTACAAGCCCAGCGCTTCTTCAAGATTCGCGAGAGCCTCATCGGCAGTCTCGCCTTGACTGACGACGTCGACGTCAAGGCACCTGGCGACATACCAATGTGCTTCGTGGGTTATAGCGACAGTGAACTTCATGAAGAAAATCGTACCAGCGGTCTGAGACATCTGATCCGGTTCATATTTCGCTTCGGAGTGGGCCGTAGGCACTCGTATTCGAACTGTGATGACGTGCGGAAACGGTTCCGGTCCCTCGACGTCGCGTCTTGATTGTCCTGACTCCTCGGCCCTCAGGAAAGACGGCTACGCACCCACCAACGGTGCACTAACTCATCATCACGGTCAGTGGCGCTTCAGCGGGAGTTGCTGGTCATCGAATGCGTCGCCCTACATCACGGACGCTGTGCGAGGAGTGAGTGTGAAGGTGGACGAACGAACCGAACATACGGACTATCTATGTATCGAGATCCGATTTAGTCGGTGTACTTCCTTGCTTTCCGGTAATTGCAGGGATTCCGCGAACGAGCGGGACGACTTACTCGAACGCGCAAATCGTCTTTCCGGGTTTCTAACGTCCCGAAATTAGCTTGGTGGCGGGTAACCTCCATTGCGCTGAATCCGCACGCGCGAAGAGTCGATCGCACCACCGTAGTTGTTCACGTGTAGCAACTCTTGAAAACTCTTGAACACAATCGAACCCGCCAGCAAACGCTTCCGCGGTTTCTATCACTCCGTCAACGCGGAAACGCAGAATGACGCCAGCAGCGCCGTATAGGCGCCCCGGTCTCGATCCGGTGACACCGTACACGAGTATCGGGAGGCGTCCGGGGCCGATCACGATGCGTGTTCCAGTCGCCGATCGCGTTGGATAGACGTCATTTCCAATGTTCGTGCGCGGGGGCCATCCGGTCGTACCGGCGGGGTGGTTCCGACTGCGCCCCAGTAAAGCAACATGTACCAGCTTCGGTGTCGCGAAACCTGGCAGAGGCACCAATGACAAATTAAGAAGGGTAATACTCTTCGACGACGAGCTCGCCAAGACGACCGAGAAGTCAGCGACATCGCCTGGATTGGTCAACACGCCACCGTAGTACACGCCCGCGACATTGAAGTTCAGCGAGGGGCTCGATGTGGCAGTGAAGGCCACGGCGATTGCCGTGGCACTCACTAGAACCGCAAGCAATGCCATACCAAGTTTTCGTGAACGCCGAGTCATTGCCATTACTTCACCAGTCGCGCATCAACTCAGCTGGGATTGTTGTAAAGGATTGACGCCAAATTGGCGACGTTGTTATTGCCACAAACATACGTAGCGACTGTACCGTTGTCATGCCACTCGATGTCAATGGAAGATGTGTAACCCGTACTCCCTCCAAAGGAGAATCCAAAGAAAGACGCGATGGCATTGTAGTCTTCGGCGGTTTGCGAGTGAGTTCCATATGTCGCACCATTCGGGCTTATGGTGGCGACACCCGAGTAGGGATCAGCGGCGCAGCTACCCCAAGGATTTTCCGGTGCCGGACTGTTTTGGTACACGTCTCCAATTGCGTCGTACGACATCACCGCGTAGAGGGTCGCGAGCCAAGAGGACTGGGAACTGGTATCCACCTTCACCGACCAGATGTCGGGAGCGAAGTTGGAGCGCCCGGGACTCAGCAACGCGCTGCGCACCGCCAAGGCCGGGAAGTTCGATCTCCTGCTCGTCTATCGCGTCGACCGGCTCTCGCGCAGCGTGCGCGGACTCGCCGAGATATTGGAGACCCTCGACGGGGTGAACGTGGGATTTCGCTCGGCGACCGAACCCTTCGACACCACCTCACCGGCGGGGCGCATGATGGTCCAGATGCTCGGGGTCTTCGCCGAATTCGAACGCGCGACGATCATCGACCGGGTGATCGCGGGCATGGACCGCAAGGCGAGCCTCGGCGGCTGGTGCGGCGGCCAAGCCCCTACGGCTACCGCGCGGTGAAGGGCGAGGGTCGACTTCAAGTCGACGAGTTAGAAGCGCCGCTCGTGCCCGTGCTCTTCGACCTCTACGCGAACCAGCACCTCGGCAGTCACGCCGTCGCCAACTGGCTCAACGCGGCGGGGCTAGTGACACGCTCGGGCC
>JAJZSX010000219.1 GCA_021849435.1 Actinomycetes bacterium
CGATCTGGGGATGGCGTTGGCTGCCACGACCATCGTCGGAATCGTGGTCACCAGTAGCAGTTCGATGATCCGTGGCTTGGTGAGTGCGAGGTAGCCCTTCAGCACGTCCGTGGTCGAAAAGCCCTTCGACACCTCAATGGTCATGGGTGGCAGTCTAGAAGTGCCGCCTTACGTAGGCTGCAGGGGTGCCCTCGACGCCCCGATTCCGTGTCCCGCCACCGAAGTTCCGCTGGTTCGCCTTCAGTTCGTTCCTCTCGATGATCGTGATCGTGCTCACCGGCGGCGCCGTTCGCCTGACCGGTTCGGGACTCGGCTGTCCCGACTGGCCCACCTGTTACAGCCATCAGATCACCGGGTCGTGGTCGATCCACCCCCTAATCGAGTACACGAACCGGATCGTCACCATCGTCCTCGTGATCGTGACCGGCGTGACGTTCGTCGCGGCGTGGCTTCGCACCGAGCGGCGACGTGACCTCATCGGTTTCTCCGGTCTGTTGGTGCTCGGCGTGGTCGCCGACGCCATCCTCGGCGCCTTCGTCGTCTACTCGAAGCTCAATCCGTGGCTGGTCTCGCTTCACATGATCCTGTCCCTCGCGATGGTCGTGGTCGGGGCCATCCTCTATCACCGCTCGAAGTACGTCTACGGTCCCGGCACGCGCGCGGACGTACGAGACCCGCACTTCCGTCTTATCGCGCGCCTGCTCTGGATTCCGTTCGTCCTCGTCCTCTTCGCGGGCACCGCCACCACCGGCTCGGGCCCCCACGCCGGGGCGGCGCAGGGCCAGCTCGTGGCTCGGCGCCTCCCGTTCTCCTTCGCCGACGCCGCCTGGGTCCACTCGGTGCTCGCCGTACTCTTCCTCGGACTGGTGAGTGGGCTCGTCTTCGCGATCTGGCGAAGCGGCGTGCCCGACGCGCTACGCCTCGGCGTGCGTCGGCTCGTGGTTATCGCGCTCATCCAGGCGATCATTGGCTTTGTCCAGTACGTGACCCACGTTCCGGTCATCCTCGTTGAGCTGCACATCGCTGGAGCGGTGTCGCTTTGCATTGGCGTTACTCAGTTTCACCTGCGCCAAACTGCACGCGACCGAGTGCCAGGAACTAAAACGGTGGCGTGACCTGTCCACGTCGCGCGTTGCCGCAGGTAGTCTGGCGGACACGACGCTCGTGCCGTAGGACTTGGCACCTCGGATCTAGTTGGGAGGAACGAGTAACCCATGGCCTATTTCTGGTCACTAGCGGCTCTGATACCGCTCAATAACTACGGGCACTACATCCACTGGGGTGTGATCGACATCTCGCTGGCGAACTTCATCGTCATCGTGCTCATGATCATCGCCTTCGTCGCCGCGCTGTTCCTGCCGTTCCCCGGCCGCAATCGCCGAAAGGAGAGCCGATGAGTACCACCGAGATCGAACGGCAGTGGACGACGCGCCTGCGCAAGCGCGCGACCGGCCACCTGCCCCCCGAGAAGTTGCTCCCGGACACCCAGCCGGCCTACGTCTCCTCGTGGATCTACGTCTTCGGCGTGACGACCATCGCCGCGCTGATGATGGTCATCCTGTCGGGGATCATCCTCGCGATTCGCGGCCCGCAGTGGTGGCACTCGTCGTCGATCGGTCACTTCGTGAACTCGATGCACCTCTGGAGCGTTGAGATCTTCTTCTTCGCGATGATCGTGCACCTGTGGGGCAAGTTCTTCATGGCCGCCTGGCGCGGCGGACGGTCCTTAACCTGGGTGACCGGTGTCGTCACGTTCCTCACGTCCGTCGGGACCGCCTTCACGGGGTACGTCTCGCAGACGAACTTCGACTCGCAGTGGATCTCCACCCAGGCCAAGGACGGCATCAACGCCACCGGCGCGGGGTCGATCTTCAACGTGTTGAACCTTGGTCAGATGCTGATGTGGCACATCGTCTTGCTGCCGCTCGCCGCCGTGCTGCTGACGACTATCCACGTGTTGCTGGTGCGGGTCAAGGGCGTCGTTCCCCCGTTCGAAGAGCAGAACGGAGCCACCAAGTGAGCACGAAGCCATTTCGCCCCGACGTGGACGCGCCCGAGTACAAGGGTAAATACGTCCCCTACGACATCATCAAGGAAGGCACCATCGCGGTCATCGTGGTGGGACTGCTCGTGGTCCTGCTGGCCACGCTCTTCGGCTCGCCCGACGAACGCGCGATCACGGTCAAGGCGTGGTCGAACGCTGATCCGATCGACTTCGCGACCACCGCGCTCGGCGAGCTGAACGGGACGACCGTGACCGCCCAGTACGGGGCACCGTACAACACCGCGGCGCCGGGTCAGAACCTCGGACCGCTCAAGCTCGCGCAGTTCGCTGGCGTCACGATTCCCGTCAACACGGTCCGTGACTTCGTCATCAACCCGCTCTCGAGCCTGCCCTACAACAAGAGCCTGAGTACGGCCCTCACCGACTGGAAGGGAGCGAGTGCCGCCCAACAGAAGTCGTGGGTGTCGAACTACACGGCGAGCGCGTCGAAGATGACCTGGAGCAACGGTCAGATCAACGTGCCGGCATCCAACGCCGGGCCGGTGCCAGTGTTGATCAACAAGCTGACCTCGATGGCCCGATCGGGCGCCCTCGACCAGGCCCTCGTGACGGGGGGCGGTTTCTACACCACGAACTACACCAAACCACTGTTGTTCGTGGCTGACGGGACTTACCTCGCCAACCTGGCCCAGAAGCAGCACCTGCTGGGCAGCCAGTGGGGGATGATGAACGAGACGGGGAGCTACCCGGGCCAGGCGTGGCTGTGGCTCTACACCTTCTGGTACCAGGTGCCGCCGTTCAGCTCCAGCACCAACGCCGACGTGCAAGTCTCGGCACTGATGGGGCTGCTCTCTATCCTGCTGCTGCTGCTGCCCTTCATCCCGGGTCTGCGATCCATCCCGCGCAAGGTGAAGGTCTATCGACTGATCTGGCGCGAGCACTACAGCGGCTAGCGACTCTCTTCGACGAAACGCCGGGCCCAGTGGCCCGGCGTTTCGTCGTTAGTGGGGTCAGTCGCGGGCGAGGGCGAGATGGGCCAACACGACCGACGAGATCGTCGCCACCGCGTTCAACTGTTCGGAGGTGAGCAGGTCCACGAAGTTCTGGCGAACCGCCGCCACGTGTCCGGGTGCCGCGGCGTCGAGCGCACGACGGCCCGCATCGGTTAAGACCACGTAGGCGCCACGCTGATCGGTGGGACATCGCTGCTTCTCGACGAGGCCGCGCTGACCCATGCGGGCCACGTGGTGTGACGCCCGGCTCTTCTCCCAACCGAGCTCGTCGCTCAACTCGACTACCCGGCACCGCCCGTCCTCGTGGTCGGACAACGTGGTCAGCACGAGGTAGTCCGGGTACGAGAGACCGTCGGCGGCGAGCGCACGGCCGAGCGTCGCGCTCAGCTGGAGGTTCATCAGCGCCAGACCCTTCCAGGCCGCTAGTTCGTCGGCCGCGAGCCAGGTGATCTCACTCATGGTTCCAGCCTACCAAACTTGTTGATATGTCACCTACTTACCACTACACTGGGGTCACCTCGACCGTTGGGAGACTCCATGGCCCCCATGCCCGCCGCGTTCATCGGACACGGCTCCCCCATGAATACCCTGGAACACAACCACTTCACCGATGCGTGGGCAACGTTCGGCCTGCTGAGTGAACGTCCCCGGGCGGTGCTCGCGATCTCCGCGCACTGGTACATCGACACCGCGGCTGTGACCTCGATGGCGAACCCGCCGGTGATCCACGACTTCTACGGCTTTCCCCAGCAGTTGTTCGACTTCGACTATCCGGCACCAGGGGCACCCGACGTAGCCGCCCAGGTCTGCGAGATCGTCAAGCCCGTCCCGGTCGCCCTCGACGAGACCTGGGGCATCGATCACGGCACCTGGTCGGTACTGGCCCACGTCTTTCCCGCGGCTGACGTCCCCGTCGTCCAACTCGCCATCGACGCGACCCAGTCGCTCGACTACCACATCGACCTCGGCCGACGCCTCGCGCCACTGCTCGACGACGGCATCATGATCATCGCCAGTGGCAACGTCGTGCACAACCTGCGCGCGATCGACTGGCACGCGACTGATGAGGGGTACGACTGGGCCCACCGTTTCGACGACGACATCCGTAGCCAGATGGCCGACGACCCCACGGCGATCGGTCGATTAGTCGGCTCGGCCGACTACCGGTTGGCGGCGCCGACGCCCGACCACTTCCTCCCACTCGCCTACCTCAGCGGTGTCGCCGACGCCCGGGGCGCCTCGACGAGCGTCCTCGTGGACGGCTGCACGATGGGCTCACTGTCGATGACCTCCTACGTGGTGGGTGCGTAACGTGGAGCCGACCGTCCTCTGGCGCGGGTCACCGGACCCGATCGCCCCGATCGTCGTGCTGCTGCACGGCCGCGGCTCCAACGAGCGCGAAATCGCCGGTCTCGCTGACGTCCTGCCCATCGGGCCCGCCTACGCCGCCGTGCGTGGACCGATCGACCTCGGTGGCGACGGCTACGCGTGGTTCGAGAACCGCGGCATCGGACGACCGACCGTTGCGTCACTGCGCACCCAGCTCGACTGGTTCTGGGAGTGGCTCGACGACATCGCCGACGACCGACGCGTCATTGTGATCGGATTCTCGGGCGGCGCGGCATTCGCGGGTGGACTCGCCCTAGACCGGCCCCGCCGCTTGGCCGGGGTCGCGGTGCTCTACGGCACGGTACCCTTCGACGCCGGTGTCTCAACCGAACCGGACCGGCTCGACGGGCTCGCCGTCTTCCACGCCCAGGCGACCAACGACACCGTGATCCCACGTGAACTGCTCGAACAGACCTGGACCTACCTCAGTGGCGACGCCGGCGCGATCGCGGTCACCCACCGCCACCCCGGGGGCCACGAGATCAGCCAGTCGATCCTGCCGAGCCTGCGCCGGTGGATCACCGCCCAGACCCGGTCGTGACCACGGCC
>JAJZSX010000220.1 GCA_021849435.1 Actinomycetes bacterium
GCTCGAGCGCCAACGCGGCCTCCACCAGGTCCGACGGACCAGCGCTGCGCATAATACGACGCTGTTCATTTGGCTCTCCAATCTCGCCGCTGCTCGCGAACTTATTCATGCACTACGCGTTCGATAAGTGGATGGACCGGGAGTTTCCGGGCTGCCCCTTTGAGCGCTACGCGGATGATGCTGTTATCCACTGCAACACCGAAGCCCAGGCTCGAAGTCTTTGGACTGCGCTCGCTGAACGACTCGGGTCCTTAGGACTTGAGTTGCATCCCGACAAGACGAAGGTCGTGTACTGCAAAGACGCGAAGCGCCGGGGGGACTCGGAACACATCAGTTTTTATTTCCTCGGCTACACCTTTCGGGCTCGCCTGGCTAAGGGCCGTCGAGGGTTCTTCGTGAACTTCTCACCGGCGATGAGCACCAAGGCGAAGAAGGCGGTCGGCAAGAAGATTAGGGACTGGCACCTCAACCGTCGCAGTGGCACGGACCTGACCGGTCTCGCCCGGGAGATTAATGCCCAGGTGCGGGGCTGGATCAACTATTACGGAGCGTTCTACCGCTCCGAGTTGTACTTCCTCACAAGGCGCATCGATCAGCATCTTGTTCGATGGGCAATGCAGAAGTTCAAGCGAATGCGAAGGGAACCACTGAGGGCATGGGATTGGCTCAACGCTGCTCGCCAGCGTTATCCCGATCTCTTCGCTCATTGGCGTCTCATTCCATCCACTGCCAACCGGCCCGCAAGAGCCGGATGAGTTGAGAGATTCACGTACGGTTCTGTGAGAGCCGAGGGGTGCGATTCCCCTCGGCTACTCGACTGGCGGAGAGTGCGAGCTGGTGACAAGGGGCTGAAGCAAGACGGGGGCTCTGCAAATCGTTGTGATGGTCGTGCACTATCGAGTGAGACGCGGAACGTGTCCGTCAGGCTAATGATCTGCGGCGTCTTGGGGCTGGCTGCTATCGCCACGACGAGGGAATGGAAGATGAGCGAGGCGAGCAGTGGCTGCCTCTCGGAGTACGCGTGGGTATCTTCTTCGGTTGACCTCCGTCGAAAGTTGTGGTCGAACGGGCTGGGGCCAATGAGAGGACGTGAACCCCGATGTGACCACGTAGTTCGTTGGTCTGCTCGGGCGTGGGGTCAATCACGAAGGAGTTGGCCTGGGTCAGGTGGCTAGCGAGGTAGTTGGTTGCCCGAGGACATCTTCAGTCAAGGGGACAGTATCGGCTCATAGTGTGATATTCGCGTTACTCCTTCGCCCGCACAGTTTGCCGAGGTTGGACGTCTGATTTGCCTATGCAGGTCACAGTCCGATGACTGACGATTACGATGGTTGCTTGATGAAAGTAAGTTCTAAGACCCCTAATCGGTCGGACGCTACGAGCGCGATCGACCAACTCCAGGTGGGACTCCAGTCGATAACTCAAGCGCTGACGCGAGCGAAGATGCATGAGCGGCTGTTGCGAGAGGCTGATCTTCGAATCGATCGGTCCGCCATCATCATCTTGTTCAAACTTCACCATCGAGGTGGTGACGCCATGCGCGTCTCCGATATCGCGACACTCGTCGGAGTCGACACCCCTGCTGTGACGCGGAAGGTCCAGCAATTAGAACAGCATGGCTTCGTCGCGCGACTCGCGGACCCTACCGATCGGCGTGCGGTGCTGATAACGCTCACCGACGAGGGGCGCGGTGTAGTGGATCGAATCCTTCGTGTCCATCGGGCGATGCTCGCTCGGCTCGTCGCCGAATGGGGCGAGAAAGAATTAGCAACCTTTGCGTCGCTGTTGACGAGATTTTCCCAGGCCTTGACTACAGAAGTGGAGAGTTACCTTGACTAGCGACGCACCTCGCAACACGGCCATCCCGGTTGAGCACGAGATTACGCCAGAAGAACATCGACGAATCCTCGTGATCCTGTTGGCGCTGATGCTCGGGATGTTCCTCGCGGCACTCGATCAGACGATTGTGGCAACGGCGCTACCGACCATCGCTGCGGACCTCCACGGTCTCAATCACCTGTCCTGGGTGGTGACAGCGTACCTCATCACGTCGACAATCTCACTACCGCTGTGGGGTAAGTTCGGCGACCTGTGGGGTCGTAAAGGGTTCTTCCAACTCTCAGTCGTCATCTTCCTTCTCGGATCGGCGTTGTCGGGACTCTCACAGAACATGCTGGAGTTGATCGTGTTTCGTGCCATTCAGGGGCTTGGCGCCGGTGGCCTGATGGTCGGGTCACAGGCGATCATCGGTGACGTTATCCCACCCCGTCAGCGTGGACGGTACATGGGTTACTTCGGTGCTGTCTTCGGTCTCTCGAGCGTGCTCGGGCCATTGGCAGGCGGTTGGTTGACCCAGCACGCGTCTTGGCGCTGGATCTTCTACATCAATGTGCCAATCGGGGCTGTCGCGCTCGTCGTAATCGCCGCCGTGCTGCACGTTCCGGCCCGCCGGCTGTCACACCGCATCGACTGGTGGGGTACCAGTCTCCTCTCGGCGGGCGTGATCGGACTGATCCTGGTCACGACCTGGGGCGGGAGCCAATACTCGTGGCATTCTGCGACCATCGTGTGGCTCAGCGTGGCGAGCGTCGTGCTGTTGCTGGCGTTCGTCTACGTAGAGACCAAGGCGGCCGAGCCGATCGTGCCGATGGGACTGTTCAGGAATCGGACCTTCAGCGCAGCATCGGCGGTGGGATTTGTCATCGGTTTCACGATGTTCGGGTCAATCGTCTACTTGCCGCTCTACCTGCAGGTGGTTCACGGTTCGTCGCCGACCCGATCGGGTCTCGAGCTCTTACCGATGGTCACGGGCATGCTAATCACCTTCATCATCAGCGGAAGGCTGGTGTCGCGGACGGGCCGCTACAAGATCTTTCCGATCGTTGGGACGGCGATCGTGGCGATCGGCATGGTCGCGCTCTCCCACCTAGGACCCACAAGTGCGTTCTCGACCGCTGCGCTCTATATGTTCGTTATCGGATTCGGGATGGGTCTCGTGATGCAGGTGCTCGTGGTCGCGGTGCAGAATTCGGTGCCGCACGAGCAGCTTGGAACCGCCACCGCCACGGCGACGTTCTTCCGATCCATCGGTGGTGCCTTCGGGGTCGCGCTCTTCGGCTCGGTCTTTAATAGTCGCCTACTCGAACAGCTCCACGCACACGCGACGGCCAAGCAGCTGGCGATGCTTGGTGGTGGATCGATTTCGGCGAACCCCGCACAGATCGACCAGCTACCGCCAGCGGCCCACGCGATTGTGATCGACGCATTCAGTTCGGCGCTCCAGCGTGTGTTCTTGGTGGCGGCACCCGTAGCGGTGCTGGCCTTCGCACTGACCTGGTTGATGAAAGAGATTCCGCTGCGAACGCACGCGCATCTTCCGTCCGCTGGAGTCGATGACGATGAAGCCGAGCCGGTCGTCGCGTTCGACGCACCGGGCGAGTTCGGGCTGTAGAGCCAATCTCTCCTTGGATCAGGATGTCTGGTGACGAGTCTCCTCGACACACGATCGCCGCATCGCTGACCTTATGCCCTACGGGGTTGGTCGATGACGATATTAGAACTGGTGGTGCGAGAATTAGCGCTCGGTGATGGCCTCGTGGCGAGGTGACGCACCGCGGTGACGAGAACGGTGGCACATGAGAGATGAGACGCTACAGCGTGCATTGAAACGCTATGACCTGTCACCCCACCTCGTGTTCTGGGAGACCACCAAGGCGTGCTCACTCGCGTGTCGCCACTGTCGCGCCTCCGCACAGACCGAGGCGTTGCCGGGTGAGCTCTCTACGGACGAGGGCCGTGACCTGATCGACCAGATCGCAGCCATGGAAGGGGCGGTGCCGATCCTGGTCTTCACGGGCGGCGACTGTTTCGAACGTGCTGACCTTGAGAGCCTGGTCGGCTACGCCCGTTCGAGAGGCGTGCGCGTAGGGATTGCGCCGTCGGTGACCAAACGATTGACGCGTGAAAACCTGCGGCGGATGTACGAACTCGGGGTTCGCAGTATCTCGATCTCACTCGATGGGTCCGGGCCCCAGTCCCATGACGCAGTACGTGGCATACCCGGACACTTCGATCAGACGATGGCCGCACTCGCGATGATGCGGGACATGGGCTTTCGGCTGCAGGTGAACACGACCGTCATGAATCGGAACGCCCACGAGCTCGCGGACGTGCTGTCACTCTTGCGCTCTGTCGGTGTCGCGATCTGGGAGGTCTTCTTCCTCGTCGGGGTGGGGCGAGGAGTCGATGTCCAAGAGATCTCGGCCCGTGACGCTGAGGACGTGTGCCACTTTCTCGTCGACGCGACGACATTTGGCATGACGGTGCGGACTGTCGAGGCTCCATTCTTCCGTCGTGTCCAGGCCGAGCGCGAGGTCGTCGGCGGTGAGGACCCCGTTCGCGCATTCACGCTCGGCCCGCTCTACGCGACGTTGCGCCAACGACTCGACGAGGAGGATCGGGGCGACGTTCGAACGACGCGGAGCCATTCGCTCGCTACGGGTGACGGACGAGGGATCATCTTCGTCGGTCACGACGGCGAGGTGCACGCGTCGGGCTTTCTGCCGGTGACCCTGGGCAACATTCGCCAAACTCCGCTTGGCGAGATCTATCAATCGAACCCGCTACTCACCGCGATCCGTGCCGGCGACCTCGAAGGTGGGTGTGGGCGCTGTGACTTCTATCGACTCTGTGGGGGATCGCGTGCGCGGGCCTACGTGAGAACGGGTAGCGTGCTCGGCGAAGACCCACTCTGTATCCGCAGCGACGCAGCCAAGCGGATCCCGCTCGCACCCCGCTGAGGCGAGGAAATTTCCCCGGGGGCGGGTCGGGTCGTGCGAGACTAGTGCGATGCGGCGCGCACGACGGATCCCGTGGCGGCGCGCCACCGGCCCCGTAGCGGTCGCGGCGCTGGGCGCCGTTATTCTCGTCGTCACCTTCGCCCTCGACT
>JAJZSX010000221.1 GCA_021849435.1 Actinomycetes bacterium
GTTCGGGCCGACCGAGACCGGGATGGTGAGCTGGGGCGCCCCATTGATCTTGGCGGAGTGGAAGGTGAGCAGGAGGTGCACCATGTCCGAGGTGGTGAAGGCATTGTCGAACTCGAGTTGGCCCGCGACGCTGTTCACGAGGCGTAGGTCGGTCACGGGATTTCCAAGTCCCTGCTTGGACACGGTTGACGCCAAGACGCGCAGGAACTCGTGGTCACGGTTGATCCGCCCGAGATCGCTCTGCAGTTCGAAGGGCCAGTAGGCGTGGTCGCCGGTCTTCACACTGGCCGGACGGTACTGGAGGTGACGGGCGCGCACCACCTGTAGGGCGTGGTAGCCGTCGAGGTGCACGCAACCGGCCTGTGGGATGTTGAGACCCGAGTAGGCGTCAAAGACCGGCATGGGGAAGTACATGTTGATGCCGCCCAGCGCGTTAACGACGTTCGCAAAGGTGTCGAAGTTCAATTCGACCGAGTGCTGAATCCCGATGCCGAAATCCTCGCGAATCACCTTGATCAGTTGGGACTGACCCTGATAGAGGGCGGCGTCGATCTTGTAGCCGCCATCGGGACCCGAGCGGGCGTTGGGCAAGAAGAGGTCGCGAGGAATCGAAAGGATCGACAATGCCCGGGTGGCGGGGTTGAGGTGCAAGATCATGATGACGTCGCTGTTGACGCCGTTCACCCCGGCTGAGCACAGGCCGTAGGCCGCATTCTGCACCTTCAACGCGCAGCGCGACGTGGAGCCAATCATGAGGATGTTCTGCGTTCCTGCGTCGGCACCCGTGGCCACCTGGGAGCTGAGGTTGCCGACCGCGACGCGATGGATCTTGGAGTTGAGATAGTAGAGGTAGCCGGCACCACCCGCGACGATGAGCACGATGACGACGCCCACGGCGCCTAAGGCGATCCACCACGGCCGCGCGCGCGAGCGCCGTCGCCCGGCCCGACGTTGGCGACGGCCTGCGCGCCGCGAGGGCGCTCCCGTCCGTTCGTCGATAGCGCCGGCCAGCGCACGTAACCGCTGGGCATTGGGCACCTCGCCGAGTGACACACCATCCGACGGCCCTGAATGACGAGAACGGGCCATAAGCACCCCATTCTACTGTCACCCGCGTTACTCTGCCGGCAATGGGCTACCGCAGGAGCCAGAGTCGCCGATCGTCAGCAAGGGTGAGTTTCAATTTAAGCAATTCATACTAAAGATCACTGTCCTTGTCGATGGCCCGCTCGTCATCGTCACATTCGACCACTCCAGCCCACTGATGGACATGGCGATCATCTACGACGTGAGCGTTCGATTCGAGCCACTGGCACAAGTCGACAACGTCCACCACCGCGAACAACTGGTGTGCCCCGGGTCGCCACCCGTGATCGAACTCGGACGCGCCAGCCCGATCGAGGTCACGACCGCCACTTCAATGGCCGCACGATATCGGACTCAATCGATTGGTTTTACGGTCACGACTCTCGAGCACTCAGAATGCTTCCTGCGGAAAATCCGGGGTGACGTTCTGCCGATCCCCTTGATCAACTTCGAGTCCGAGAGTTCGCCCTCTTCTCCAAGCATTCCAACGGAGTTGTGAAGGGATTCGCGCTACTCGGACATTTAGATGTAAATGGTCGATCAAGGAAACCGATGTCCAACAAGGATGAGACATTTGCACGAGTGGTCGTAACACACCGCAACGCACTCTTGCGCTACGGATTACGTCGTCTCGATGATCACTTCGCTGCCGAAGACCTCGTGGCTGAAACATTTGTTGTCGTCTGGCGACGCTTCGAGGAACTACCCCCTCGGGCTGAGGAACTGTTTTGGCTCTACGGCATCGCTGGACATATTCTCTCCAACCTGCTTCGCGGACGGCAGCGGTCTATGCGATTGGAGGCTCGGCTCGCCTTTGAGCGTGAAGGCGGGCTCGCGGTCCCTCGCTACACCTGTGAAGACATCGAGGCGGTACTAACCGCGCTCGGAGAGCTGAGCCCGCAAGAGCGCGAGTTGATTCAGCTCACCTACTGGGAAGGGCTCTCATATCGCGAGATAGGTTTCGTGCTCGGATGTAGTGAGAAGGCAGCCGGCATTCGCCTTTCGAGAGCTCGACGACACCTCCGTGAACGGGTTGTCCAATCCAGGACCGAGACGACGATGTCACCACTGCGACGAGAAGGGACCGACTCGTGAATGAAGACCTGCTCCAAATAGTGATGGGCGACATCGACCCCGCACGTGGTCTCACTGACGAGGCCCTAGACGATCTTGTGCGCCAGGAGCATCTCATGTCCAAGATCGCGGCGGGTATTGGCGATGCGGTACCCGAGCCTCGCACGGTGCGGACACCAACGTGGCGACGTGGGCCTGCGCTAGTTGGCGCAAGTGCTGCGGCCATTACGCTCGCGATAGCGGGAGCCGTCACCCTCTTCAACTCGGCGCCAGTGGTCGTTCAGAACACTGCCGTTGGGCCGCACAAAAGCGTGCAGTCAACGGTCTCGCACGAGAGGGTCACGACGGATAAAGGAGTCACACTGACCGGAACCGGCGCGGTGGCGACCTTTGATGTCAGGCATTACCGCTACATCCACCCGCTCCAACTCGACAACGGGGTTCTCACCGTTACGCCGGCCCCAACCTCGATGAAGACGCCGACAGACAAATCTGGATTCGCGAGACGAATCTGGGCGACCTCGCAGCTGCAAGGGTATTCGAAGCAACCACAGGGCTCTCTCGGTTTCGGCGTGGTAACCATCACGAAACACGTGCGCGGCGTGCCCGTGGTCGACAAGGTCGCCGCATGGGTGGGACTTGCCTACGAGACCTCCTCGTATCACTGTCCGATACAGACGACTGGACCGTCCACGCAACAGCTTTTACGGCGAGCACCGTACAGTGGGATGGCGGCGGTTGTCGTAGGCGAACCCTCTGGTTCACCGGCCGTGGTCTACATCGCCAAGAGCGTGCGCTGCGGGCGTTTTTATCGGGCGCGCCTCGCCAACGCGCTGGAGCAGTTCTCACTGCCCTGGAGGATTATCAGTACCGTTGGCGCTTCGACGATCGAGGTCAACGTCTCACCGCCACCTTGTGGGCACGTCATTGGCAACGCCGTCGCTGGGACCTGGCGTTCCGGAGTTCTGTCATCGGTCACAATCACCGAATACGGGACGTCACCGGAGTACACCGCGCAGTATCAGGCATGTCCCGTAGCTGCGCCAGTGCGAGAGGTCATCGATCTCCGGGGTCCAACGTCGTCGCATACTCGATTCATCCACCCCACCGCGGGTCCGATGACCGTCATTGCCAACTCCTACAAGTAAGAAAGGGACGCCTATGTCGCTACCGGTTCGGCGCCCACTCACGACCGCGGTCGCCACGGCCATCGGCGTGCTGCTCGCAGTGACCCCACTCACGACGCCTTCGCTCGGAGCCTCACCGAAATTCGCGACGTCACCTGCGACCTGTAGATCAAACCAGCTACGTGTCTCCATGAGCCCGCCACGGGGCACCTACTCGTCATCCGCCGGCTTCCGGGCGACACTGTGGTTCAAGAATACCGGCGCAACGTGCGCACCCATAGTCGACAACGTCCCCGTGCAAGCGGTCAGTGGGTCGACACACCGGCCGGTCGGAATCAGCTCGTTGAGTGGAACCGTCGCCTACCCCAAGTTGGTCCTGGGTCACGGCGCCTTCGTCTACGCTACCGTCTCGATCGGTTCAATCTCGACCGCTCAATTCAAAGCGCTGGTCCGCGCGCACGGCAGTTCGTGCTCTCCGAAATACGCTGATGGAATTGAAGTGCTAGCGAACCCAAGAGTCGCCAGTGACTCGTGGCCGTCGCATTACTTCGCCCTGCCCGAGCGAGTACCGGTCTGTACCAAGGACTACTTCAACGTCAGCGCCGGAGTAATCGAGAAATCGCCGGTTGGCTACATCAAGGGCCGACTCGAAGCCAACGGTGGGCCGGGCCAGTCATCGGGGTACCGACCGTACCCGGGAACGGTCTGGGCGACGACCCAAGGCGGTGAGTTCTTTGGCGCCACGGTTCCAGTCAGCGGGTACTTCGAGTTTCGAGTCCCGGTAGGGACGTACAAACTGACGGGATCCTCTCCGCTGTACGGTGGCGGATTGTACCGTTGCCATGGATCTATCCGGATGATCGTAAGAACAAACGCGATCGCGAATGGGAGCGTGATCTGCATCGAGAAGTAACCAAGGAGTTCGTCTCTTGGAGTCAAGTTGGCTTGTGGTTCACGTCCTTTTCGAGCGAGTTCACCTCAATCCATAACGGATCATTGGTAAGACACCCGGCTTCGTCGTGTGCGGCATGGGTTCTGCAGGGCGCAGTCAGAGCACGTCGAGGTAGCGAACATGCGCGCGCCTGCGGTTGACGGGGACGCGAGTTAGCTCGGGCCACGTCCGACCGTTGAGAAGTACCGTCGCCCGACTCCATCCGTCGACCTCAAACAGCGGTAGTTGACTACCGCGATCTGGAGGGAAATGCCGGGACACTTCACGAACCTCCTTAACGGGTATCACGACGATGACCAGGACTACAAGCGTCACGGCATCACGGATGTGCTCGCATCGATGAACGTGGCAACCGGCCAATCCACGCTAGGAGTCCTAACCTTCTTGAAGTTCATTGACGTGCACGCGCCGGATTGGAGGGTGACCTAACCCAACCGCGGGAATCTCCGTGCTCGTTGGAAAGTGAGCGCCACATCGTCACCTCAGGCACCTCGGGCACCTCTCTGGGGCGCTTTGATCGCGAGAGGTTCAACGCTGAATTCTCGATTGTCTTTGCGGATCAGCGGACAGTGTCAGTGGGGTTGCCACCAGATGTGACACCGCTACGCAAGACTTCGAAGCAATGAACTTGAGTGAGTGGGCAGACCGACAAGGGGTGCATCCCCAGATCGCCTATCGGTGGTTCCGAGAGGGGACATTGCCT
>JAJZSX010000222.1 GCA_021849435.1 Actinomycetes bacterium
CGGAGACCCGCCGGCTCTGGCGCATCCTCGTGGACCAGTCCGTCGCGTACTTCAGCCAGGTCTACGCCAAGCTCGACGTGACCCTGACGCCACAGGACGTGGTCGGTGAGTCGTACTACAACGACGCGCTCGAGGGTGTCGTGGCGGACCTCGACGCGCTCGGGCTGCTCGAGGACAGCGACGGCGCGCGGTGCGTCTTCCCGCCGGGGTTCACCAATCGAGACGGCGAGCCGCTGCCCCTCATCGTCCAGAAACGCGATGAGGGGTTCGGCTACGCCGCGACCGACCTCGCGGCGGTGCGCGACCGGGTCGCGCACCTCCACGCTGACGAGCTGCTCTACGTGGTGGGTGCCCCCCAGGCTCAGCACCTCGCCATGGTCTTCGCCGTGGCCCGTCGCGCCGGCTGGCTGCCCGACACGGTTCGCTGCGAGCACGTGGCCTTCGGCAGCGTGCTCGGGAGCGACCGCAAGATGTACAAAACGCGCAGCGGCGAGACGGTCAAGCTGGTCGAGCTGCTCGACGAGGCGATTGAGCGGGCCTACGAGGCGCTGGTCGCGCGCGGCACCGACCTCGACGACGCGGCGCGTCGCGAGCTCGCCACCCAGATCGCGCGCGCGGCGATCAAGTACGCCGACCTCTCGACCGAGCGACAGCGCGACTACGTGTTCGACCTCAATCGGATGCTCGCCTTCGAGGGTGACACCGGACCGTACCTGCAGTACGCCCACGCGCGGCTGCGCTCGATCCTGCGCCGGGCCGGGGAGGTCGATCTTCGCGGGGTGACCTTCGCACTCGAGAACACCCCCTCGCGATCCCTCGCGCTCGCGCTGCTCGGTTGGCCTGACGCCGTCGCCTCTGTGCTCGAGGGCGCCGCACCCCACCGGCTCTGCACGTACCTCTTTGACCTCGCCCAGCGGCTCACGACCTTCTACGAGGCCTGTCCGGTGCTCAACGCCGAGGGCGCCGTGCGCGTGGAACGACTGGCGTTGTGCGACCTCGCGGCGCGCACCCTCGCCCTCGGGCTCGAGGCGCTCGGCATCGCCGCCCCCGAGCGGATGTAGGGCCCGCGCCACGACGGAACGTCGATGTTCGGCTGCGCGGGCATCGCTATCATGACCCCAGGTGCCGCTTCGGCACCGGAATCCGGGGGGATTATGCAGGTCAGGGCCGCCGTCGTCAGTGAACTCAATGGACCGTGGCGCACCGAGACGATCACGATCGACGAACCTCACGCCCACGAGGTGAAGGTGAAGATGGCCTTCGCGGGCATGTGCCACTCCGATGAGCACCTGCGCACCGGCGACATCGCCCAGGACCCTGCCGTGCTCGAACTCATCTCCGGGCGACCTTCGATGTTCCCGATCATCGGCGGCCACGAGGGGTCCGGCGTTGTCGAGTCCGTGGGCGAGGGGGTCTCGACACTGAAGCCCGGTGACCATGTTGCGGTGTCCTTCGTCCCGTCCTGTGGCACGTGTGAGGCGTGCGCCTCGGGACGCCAGTACCTCTGTGACCTCGGCGCGACGACCCTCGCCGGCCCGATGATCAGTGACGGCACGTGGCGCCACCACCTCGGCGACGTCGACCTCAACCGCATGACCCAGTTGGGCTCGTTCAGCGAGTACGTCGTCGCCCACGAGGCGTCCTTGGTCAAGATCGAGCCCTGGTACGACCTGCGCGCGGCCGCGCTGATCTCGTGTGGGATATCGACGGGCTTCGGCTCGGCGACGAACCGGGCCGAGGTCAAGCCCGGCGACGTCGTCGCCGTGATCGGCTGTGGCGGCGTCGGCTCCGGCGCGATCCAGGGGGCGCTGCACGCCGGTGCGCGCGCCGTTCTCGCCATCGACACCGACCCGAGCAAAGTCGAGCGCGCGCTCGCGCTCGGGGCGACCCACGGGTGCGCGACGACACTCGACGCCGCCTTCACGATCTTGCCCGACCTCACGATGGGACGGAACTGTGACAGCGTGATCATCACGACCGGCGTGCTGAGTAGCGAGCTCGTCGAGCAGGCCCGTTCGATCACCGCCAAGGGCGGCATCATCGTCGCGACCTCGATCGCGCCCTACAACCAGCAGTCGATTGACCTCAACCTGTTCATGTTCTCCATGTACAACCAGGAGCTTCGCGGAACGGTCTTCGGCTCGGTCAACCCCCGCTACCAGATCCTGCGGCTGCTGCGTCTGCACCACGACGGACAACTGAAGATCGACGAGCTGATCACGCGTGAGTACACCCTCGACGAGGTCCAGCTCGGCTACGACGACCTCGCCGCCGGGCGTAACGTGCGCGGAGTAGTGCGCTTCTAGCGACGAGGCGTCGGGGTGAGCGTGGGCGTCAGCGCCGTCGCGTCGCGCAAGCGCCACGCGCCGAGCCAGACGCCGAGGCCGTAGGCGAGGTCGTCGGCCATCGCGAGGGGCACGTCGCACGCACGCCACCCCCCGCGGTCACGCCCGCGCCACAGGGTGCCCACAGCGACCACGAGACCGACTGGACGTCGCAGCCTCGGTACGAGCATCGCGGCCGCGAGCAACGGACCGTAGGAGCGCACGAGGGCGCGCGCGAAGGAACCGGCACTGCCCAGGGTTGCGCGCGCGACCAGGCGAGCGATGAGCCTGCCACGTCGCTCGAGGTCACGCGGGAGCAGGCGGTCGATCCGTCGTGCGAGGATCGCGACGCCCGTCGCGACGAGTCCGAGGCGCCGTGCGAGGATTCCGAAGACCACCGGCGTCATCGTCTCGTCGAGCACGACCGGGGCGAGCCGGTCGTGGTGGCGGACCCCGAGAGACGCCGCGGACGTGCCGTAGGCGACGCGCTGACGCCACCAGGCGCGCCACGTCGCGCGCGCGAGATGCCCCGCGACGAGGTCCGCGTCGTAACGGACGAGCCAACCCGCGTCGACGAGTCGCCAGACGAGGTCCACGTCCTCGCCCACGCGCAGGGTCTCGTCAAAACCCGTGGTGAAGGCGTCGCGGCGCACGAGCAAGCACGCGCTCGGCACGTAGCTGCGCGCCGTCAGGGGGGCGACGAGACCGCCGCGCGGGCCGAGGTCGAGGGGTCCGTGGTCGCGCTCGTATCGGGCGCGCGAGTTCGCACCGACCCCGCGCACGCGCGGGGCGACCGCGCCGACTCGCGGGTCAGTTCCCGCCGAGAGGAGCCGAGCGCCGAGCGCGAGCGCGTCCTCGAGCACGACGTCGACGTCAATGAACCAGAGCCAGGGGCGTGTCGTCGTACGCGCCCCGGCGTTTCGCGCGCCGGCCGGTCCGAGGTTGCGCTCGAGGCGCACGAGACGCGCGCCAGCGCTCCGGGCGCACCGATCGACGGCGGCGGCGGCGATGGACCCGTCGTCGACGACCGTCACCGCGAAGCCGTCGAGCTCGACGAGGAGCCGCTCTAGGGCGTCAACGTCATCGTGAACCGGCACGACGACGTCGATGGCGTCGCGGTCCTGGTTGGGCGCCCAGCGCGGTCGCACGAGCCCCGAGTCGACGAGGGTGCGAGCGAGGGCCCCCTCCGTCGCGGCAAGGTGCTCACCGGCTCGCCACCGGTCGATGGTCGCACGGGCCCGTTTTCCCAGTCGCACCAGACGCCAGGGGGAACCACCCGCGAGAAGGGCCCTCGAGGGGAACGTGGCGTCGGCGAAATCGAGCACTGTTCCGGGGGGCAGCGGGGCGGTTCGTGGTGGCGGGGCCGGGTGGAACTCGGGCACGTGGCGAGTCTCGCAGAACCACTAGCGAGGCGGGCGCCGAGACGACAGAATGGGGAGGTTCGAGGAGGAACCGTGCCGACCGAGACTGTGATCGAATTCCATGACGTGGACACCGAGCAGGTCGAGGACCTGCTCGTCGAAGAGGTGTCCATCGACGGTCTCTGCGGCGTCTACTAAACCCGTGGCCGACGATCCTCGGCCCTTCACGCGCAGTGGACACTGGTCGCTCAGCAGCGAGGTGTCGCTTCGCGAGGAGTCATTCGGTGCACTCGCGTACCACCACGGGACCCGACGTCTCGTGTTCGTGAAGTCGCCACTGCTCACCGACGTGCTTCGTCGACTCGGTGACTATGAGACTGTGGACGACGCGCTCGGTGCGATGGTCGAGCCCGACGAGCGCGACCGCTTCGCGAACGCGCTCGCGTCCCTCGCCGACTCGGAGATCCTCAGTGGGTGCTGACTCGTCGCTACGTAGCCGGTTCGAGCGGGGGCTCGACGCGCCGATCTGCCTGACCTGGGAGCTCACCTACGCCTGCAACATGTCGTGCTCGCACTGTCTCTCGGCATCGGGTCGGCGCGATCCACGCGAACTGACGACCGACGAGGCTCGCGCCTTCATCGACGAGGTGGCCGCGATGCAGGTCTTCTATATCAACGTCGGTGGGGGCGAGCCCATGATCCGACGGGACTTCTTCGAGCTGATCGGCTACGCGGTCGCCCAGGGGGTGGGCGTCAAGTTCTCGACTAACGGCACGCGCATCGACGCCAGCGCGGCGCGACGCCTCGCGGCGATGGACTACCTCGACGTCCAAGTGTCCCTCGACGGCGCGGACGCGGCCACCAACGACCGTTTGCGCGGGGCCGGCAGCTACGCCGCGGCCCGTCGCGCGATGGAGCACCTCGCCGACGCGGACTTCGGTGAGTTCAAGATCTCGGTTGTCATCACGCGCGAGAACGTCTCCCAACTCGACGACTTCGCCGCGATCGCCGCCCATTACGGTGCTCAGCTGCGTCTCACCCGGTTGCGCCCCTCGGGGCGAGGGGTCGACTCGTGGGCGGACCTGCACCCCACGCGCGCCCAGAACGAGACGCTCTACCACTGGCTGGTCGCGCACCCGCGCGTGCTGACGGGTGACTCGTTCTTCCACCTCTCGCCCCTCGGGGCCCCGCTCGACGGGCTCAACCTCTGCGGGGCGGGGCGGGTG
>JAJZSX010000223.1:0-4506 GCA_021849435.1 Actinomycetes bacterium
GAACCACCATGATCCCGATCCTCTCCACCACCGCGATGCGACGCGCCGACGCGCGCGCGGTGGCGCGCCGGGGGGTCGACGCCCTCGTCCGTGACGCTGGTCTGGCCATCGCGCTGGTCGCGAGCGAGCACCTGCACTCCACCTACGGCGCGCGCGTTGCGGTGGTGGCCGGCCCGGGGCTCAACGGAGCCGACGGACGCGTCGCCGCCGATCAGTTGCGCCGACGAGGCGCGCACGTGACCGTCATCGACGTCGCCGAACAGCCGTCGGCCCTGCGGGGTTTCGACCTTGTCATCGACGCGGCCTTCGGCCTCGGGTGCTCCCGGCCCTACCGCGCGCCCCACGTACCCCCGACGACCATCGTGGTCGCGGCCGACCTGCCCTCGGGCGTCGACGCCGACACCGGCGAAGTGCTCGGCCAGCCGATGAAGGCGCACGTCACCGTTGCGCTCGGTGCGCTCAAACCGGCCCACGTCACTGGGCACGCCGCCGCCTACGTCGGCGAACTACGGATCTTTTCCCTCGGCATCGAGGGTGACGACGGCGACGGGCTGCTCGAGGCGAGCGACCTCGCCGATTTCGTGCGCTGGAACCGCACCGACCACAAATGGCACCACGCCGTGGACGTGATCGCCGGCTCGACGATGATGCCGGGCGCGGCGGACCTGGTGACTCGGGGGGCGCTGGCGGGCGGCGCGTCGATGATCCGACTCTCGACCCGCGGCGAGCTGGGGGGCCACGTCGCCATCGCGAGCGAAGTGGTTCGCACTGACGGCCCACCCGACGCGCGCAGTCGCGCGGTCGTGGCCGGACCCGGCCTCGGCCGTGACGCGGTCGCGTGGCTCGCCTCGCGTCTCGCCGAGGTCCGCGTACCGGTCGTGCTCGACGCCGACGGACTGGACGAAACGGTGCTGGCGGTGCGACGAGGCGAGCCCTGGGTACTCACGCCCCACGACGGCGAGTACGAGCGACTCGTCGGTTCGAGTCCGTCGGCCGACCGTCTCGACGCAGCGCGCACGCTCGCACGCGCGAGCGGCTGCGTCGTGCTGCTGAAGGGGCCCACCACCGTCGTCGCGGGTCCCGACGGCCACGTACGGGTCATCCAGTCCGGCACCAGCGCGCTCGCGACCGCCGGCACCGGTGACGTGCTCGCCGGTCTCGTGGGTGCGAGCATCGCGCGCGGCCACGACCCCTTCGACGCCGCTGCCCTCGGCGCGTACGTGCACGGGGCGGCGGGATCTCGACTGTCGAGGTACGCCCGCTCGTCAGACCTGCCCGCCGCGATCGGCGAGGTGCTGCGCGCGCGCTAGCGCGGCGTCACTGAGTGGGGCCGATGTGGAAGTCGCGGCTGTGCTTGCGGATCTCGCGGCGCGCGATCGTCATCTTGTGAACCTCGTCGGGGCCGTCAGCGATGCGCAGCGTCCGGATTCCCGCGTACATGTGCGCGAGCGGCGTGAACTGGGTCACACCCGCGGCGCCGTGCACCTGGATCGCCCGATCGATGACCCTGAGCGCCATGTTCGGCACGGCTACCTTGATGCCGGCGATCTCGGCCGCTGCACCCTTGTTACCCACCGTGTCCATGAGGTGCGCCGTGTGCAGCACGTACTCGCGCGCCATGTCGATCTCGATGCGCGACTCGGCGATCCAGTCCTGGATGAGTCCCTTGTGAGCGAGGCTCGTCCCGAAGGTCTGACGCTCGAGCGATCGACTCACCATCAGCTCGAGTGCCCGCTCGGCGACGCCGATCGTGCGCATGCAGTGATGGATCCGTCCCGGCCCGAGGCGGGCCTGGGCGATCGCGAAGCCGCCGCCTTCCTCGCCGAGCAGGTAGTCCACGGGTACGTGGACGTTGCGATAGATGACCTCGGGGTGACCACCGCGCTCGTCGTATCCGAAGACGTGGGGCTCGACACCGATCTCGACACCGGGGGTGTCGCGGGGAACCACGATCATCGACTGCTGGCGGTGACGGGGAGCGGACGGATCGGTCTTACCCATCACGATGAGCACCTTGCAGCGCGGCGAGCGCGCCCCGCTCGAGAACCACTTGCGCCCGTTCAACACGTACTCGTCGCCGTCGCGTTCGATCGACAGGCCGATGTTCGTCGCGTCCGAGGACGCGACGTCGGGTTCGGTCATGGAGAAGGCGCTACGGATCTCGCCCGCGAGCAGGGGGGCTAGCCACTCGGCCTTCACGCGCTCAGAACCGTAGAGGTTCAAGATCTCCATGTTGCCCGTGTCCGGGGCGTTGCAGTTCATGGCCTCGGAGGCGAACGAGTAGCGACCCAGCTGTTCGGAGATCGGTGCGTAGTCGAGGTTCGACAGCGGCGTCCCGGGACTGTCGGCGTTGAGGTGGGGCAGGAACAGGTTCCACAGCCCGCGCTCGAGCGCCTGGGACTTGAAGCGGTCGAGGATCGGCGGGTAGCCGTCGATCCCGAGCTCCTCTAACTGGTCGTAGTACGTCTGCTCGTTCGGCTCGATGACGTGTTCGATGAATCGATGGACCGACTCTTGAACCTCGAGACCTCGATCGGAAAATGCGTACGGCACTGCCACCACCCTTCGTTGACGAAGCCCACCTCGAACGTAGGCTAGCCAAGCCGCCAAGGGGCGTTGGTCCTCGCTAGTAGCGGGCGCGACGCCCCGCGACCACACCACGACGCACGTCGTCGGGGGCCATCAGTGCGAGCGCGAGCTCCGCGACGTCGCCGTCGTCGGGACAGCACGCACTGAGCCGGTAGAGCAGCTCGGGGTTCTTCGACCGGGTCACCGCGTTGCGGATGGCCACGTCGATCTGGTGGCGCCACGAGGCGATCTCGGGGCTCTCCGAACTCACGAGCAGTGAACCGCGGTAGAGCTCGACGGCGGCGTTGAGGTCACCACTCGCGAGGGCCCGCAGCACCCGCACGTGATCGGCGTCGACGCGTCCGGTGAGCCGGTAGGGCCGCGACGCGATGACCTCGCCGATCAGTTGGCGAAGGTGTGACAACTCGGCCTTCACTGTCGTAAGACTGATCGGTTGGTCACCGTAGACCAACGCCGTCAGTTCATCCAGCGTGAGTCCCTCGTCGTGCATGGCGAGCACCGCGAGCAGCTCGAGCTGCCTCGGGCTGACCCGGACGGGCCGGCCGTTCACCAACACCGACGGCGAACCGAGCACGCGCAGCACGAGGTCCCCGCGCGACTCGGGCGAGTCCACGACGACCGCGGCCATCGGGTCGCGGGCCAACTCGTACTCGACGTTGCGCGCCAGGGCTCGCACCATCGTCAGCAACGAGGGGTTGAACTTGCTCCACAGCGACGAGACGTCGATGACCCCGAGCGAGTGACCGTCGAGTGGGTCAATGATCGGGGCCGAATAGCAGACCCAGTCGTGCACCATCGGGGCGTAGTGTTCGGCCGAGAAGACCGTCGCCGGTCGGCCCAGCTCGTGGGCGAGCGCGAGCGCGTTGGTCCCCACGGACTTCTCACTCCAGCATCCGCCGAGAGCGAAATTAACGGCGTCGGCGTTGCGGCGCATCCGTCGACCCCCCGCCAGCCAGGTGATGGTCACCGTCTCGTCGGTGAGCGCAGCGACCAGGTCACCGTCGGCGGTGACGTCACGCAGATCGTCCAGGATCACCCGACTCGCACGGCCAAGCCGCGACTCGGCGAACTGGGCGGTCGCCGTCGCCGGGTCGACCATCGGCGCGAGCGCGAGGTCCACCGGCACCGCCTGCGCCGATCGCTGCCAGGAGGCGAAGACCTCCGGGCGCGCCGCGCTCGTCGAGCCGTGCGCCCCCACGACGTAGCGCCAGAGCGCCTCGGCGTCGCCTCGACGCTCCTTCAATTCGCGATTCACGTCCCAGCCCCCATCGACGAACCCCGCCTGTTGCGAACGATACCGCGCGACTGGCGCTCGCGATAGGGCCCCCGGCGCCAACCTTTTCCCAACCCCATCGCCCCTACCATTCGCCCGTTGCGAGACGCGCAACCGATGTTCGGCGCACGCGCCAGGTAAGAAATTTGGGGGGATCATGCTCTACGACGTTCCCGGCTCCGCCGGCAGTCCAGTCACCGTACAGCCCACGTACGACAACTTCATCGGCGGTCGGTGGGTGCCACCGGTCGACGGGAGATACTTCGAAAACGTCACGCCGATTTCCGGCGAGGTCTTCACGAAGATCGCGCGCTCGAACGCCAAGGACATCGAGCTCGCCCTCGACGCCGCGCACGCAGCGAAAGAAGCGTGGGGCGCGACCAGCCCGGCCGAGCGCTCGCTCGTGCTGCTGCGCATCGCCGACCGGCTCGAAGCCAACCTCGAGGCGATCGCGATCGCCGAGTGCTACGAGAACGGCAAGCCAATCCGCGAGACCCTCGCGGCCGACATCCCACTCGCGATCGACCACTTCCGCTACTTCGCCGGTGCGATCCGCGCTCAAGAGGGGTCAATCGGTGTCATCGACGAAACCACCGTGGCGTATCACTTCCATGAGCCACTCGGCGTGGTCGGTCAAATCATCC
>JAJZSX010000223.1:4516-4898 GCA_021849435.1 Actinomycetes bacterium
CAATCTTGATGGCCACGTGGAAGATCGCCCCGGCGCTCGCCGCGGGCAACTGCATCGTGCTCAAGCCGGCCGAGCAGACACCCTGGTCGATACTGAAGGTGGTGGAGCTCATCGCGGACCTGCTCCCACCCGGCGTGCTCAACGTCGTCAACGGCTTTGGCGTCGAGGCGGGCAAGCCGCTGGCGTCGTCGCCGCGCATCGGCAAGATCGCCTTCACTGGCGAGACGACGACCGGTCGGCTCATCATGCAGTACGCGTCTGAGAACGTCATCCCGGTCACGCTCGAACTCGGTGGCAAGAGCCCGAACATCTTCTTCCCCGACGTCATGGCGGCCGACGACGGCTTCCTCTACAATGTGATCGAGGGACTGGTACTCTGCGC
>JAJZSX010000224.1 GCA_021849435.1 Actinomycetes bacterium
CTGGGCCAGGTTCTCGCCATCAAGCCGATCCTCGAACTGAAGGACGGCGTCGTGGCCGAGGCCGGACGCCAGCGCACGCGCGCGCGCGCGCTGAGCATGGTCGCCCAGCGCGCCCGCGACCACGTCCCGCTACGCCGCCTGGCCATCGTGCACGGCGCCTCGCCGGAGGTGGACACCCTACGTGCCCTCATTCGTGACATCGGCAGCGAGTATCCCGTCATCGTCACCGACATGGGACCGGTCGTCGGCACCCACGGGGGCCCGGGAATCATTGGGCTCGCGTGGATCCAGGCGTCGGCTACGACGAGTTAGGTCCGTGCGCCGCGCCCGATCGGGGAAGTGGCCGACACCGCCACGGCGCACGCGGGGCGAAGAGGGCGGACGCGGTAAGTTCGTTGCATGAACGATGATGACGCGTCCCGCCAGCGCCACGACGACGACCCCGACCTCGTTGACAAGGCCCTAAAATCGTTCGACCACGTCCTGGACATCGTCCACGACAAGGTGGTCCGGCCGCTACTCATCGCGGGCCGAGCGATCGCCTTCGGGTTCATCATCGCCGTCATGGCCCTCGTGATCGTGATCGTCCTCGCCATCGGCGTCGTCCGGCTGCTCAACGTCTACCTCTTCGCCGGCCGGGAGTGGCTGACCTACCTCATCGTCGGGGTAATCTCACTCGTCGCTGGACTGCTGATCTGGCGTCGTCGTAAGCCCGTCACCCTTAGGAAGTAGAGCAAGTAGATGGAACACACGCGCGTACTCATCATCGGGTCGGGCCCCGCCGGTCTGACGGCCGCGATCTACTCGGGCCGTGCCCAGCTCTCGCCAATCGTGATCGAAGGCGAGCCCTCGTCGACGTCGGACCAGCCCGGCGGCCAGTTGATGCTCACCACCGACATCGAGAACTTCCCAGGTTTTCCCGAAGCCATTTCGGGGCCGGGCCTCATGGCGAACATGCGAGCCCAGGCCGAGCGTTTCGGCGCCGACTTGCGCGTCGCCAAGGTCACGCGCCTCGACACGACCGTCCGGCCGTTTCGTGCGTGGATCGGGGACGAGGCCGAGCCGAGCATCAGCGCCGACGCGGTCATCCTCGCGACCGGCGCCCGTTCGCTCATGCTCAACGTCCCGGGTGAGGAGCGCCTGCTGAGCCACGGCCTCTCCACCTGTGCCACCTGCGACGGCTTCTTCTTCCGCGGCCAAGAGATCGCGGTGATCGGCGGCGGCGACTCCGCCATCGAGGAGGCCACGTTCCTCACGCGCTTCGCCTCCTCAGTCACCATCGTGCACCGCCGCGACTCGTTGCGAGCCTCGAAGATCATGCAGGAGCGGGCGCGATCCAACGAGAAGATCCGCTTCGCATGGAACACGCAGGTGACCGAGATCCTGGGTGACGACAAGGTGTCGGGGCTGGCCGTGCGCGACACCATCACCGGTGAGGAGCGGGTTCTGGACGTCACCGGCGTCTTTCTCGCGATCGGCCACGTTCCCAACACCGAGCTGGTGATCGACCAGTTGACGCTGCGCGACAACGGCTACGTGCGCACCGGTATCGGCTCCTACACCGACATCGATGGTCTCTTCGCCGCCGGTGACGTGCAGGACGACGTCTATCGCCAGGCGATCACCTCGGCGGGGTCGGGCTGCGTCGCGGCGATCGACACGGAGCGCTGGCTGGAGGCGCAGGGTTTCTAGTCGCGTCGCTAGAGTGGACCCCACGACACTCCGACGTCCTCTGGGAGGGCTGATGACCGCACCGATCATTCTTACTGACGCGACCTTCGACGAGGTCATCTCCGCCGCCGACAAGCCGATCCTGGTCGACTTCTGGGCCGAGTGGTGCGGGCCCTGCAAGATGATCGCGCCCATTCTCGAGGAGTTTGCGGTAGAGCAGGCTGACCGATTCTCGATCGGCAAGTTGGACGTTGACGTCAACGTCGCCACGGCCACGCGGTACTCCGTGATGAGCATTCCGACTCTCATCCTGTTCAAGGACGGCCAGGTAGCCGCCCGCCTGGTAGGCGCCAAGCCCAAGGGAGCCCTCCTGCGCGACGTCACCGCCCACTTGTAACCCCGATCCGTACGCCGAACACTCACCTTCCCCTGCAGTCGGGCGACGCCGGACCACTGGTCCGCGAGGTCCGCGAACGACTGCGCAACCTCGGCTTCGACCTGGAGGACGCGCCCGCCATCGACGAGCCGACCACGGCGGTAATCGAGGCATTCCAGCGCTCTCGGGGACTGCCCATCACCGGGGAGGTCGACGCCACGACCTGGTCACGACTGGTGGAGGCCGGGTGGCACCTCGGCGCCCGACTCCTCTACGCCGCCCGACCATTCCTTCGCGGTGACGACGTCGCCGAGTTGCAGGTCCGTCTCGCTCGCCTGGGCTTCAACCCCGGCCGCATCGACGGCATCTTCGGCGCGCAGACCGAGATCGCCCTCATTGACTTCCAGCAGAATCGTGCCCTCGAACCCAGCGGAACCCTGTCGCGCGCGACACTGGACGAGTTGTTGCGAATGACCGCCCGCGCCGAGGCGAGTCGCCTGGTCACCGACGCGCGTGACGAGGCCGGCTTCGACACGGTGGCGGACGGACCAATTGTCATCACCGGAACGGCACCCCTCGCGCAACGAGTCGCGGCCCGCCTCCGCGAGCACGTCGACGTGCATCACCTGCCCGACACCCCCGTCGACGAGGTGGCCGAGTTCGCCAATCGCAGCGGCGCGGCCGTCGTGTTGTCCTTCGCACTGCTCGACGAGGTGCTGGGTATCCACCTGCACTACTGGGCGAGCTACCGCTCCCACTCGCGCCGAGGCGAGCGGCTCGCCACCGAACTGGCGACCGAGCTCTCGCACTACCGTGACCTGCCGCGCGTCGAGCTCACGGGCATGGCGCTGCCAATCCTTCGCGAGACGAGGATGACCACCATCCAGATCGAGTACGGCGACCAGCGCAGTGAGGTGGTCGAACGAGTCGCCGAGGTGATAACGGGCGTGATTTCGGCTGTTTTCCACAAGTGATCACGACTTCACAACGGGCGAACACTGGTTCTCGTACCAAAATCCTGTAGTAATAAGGTTTTTTAAGCGAGAAACACACAACTTCATCCACAACTTGGGGAAAACCTCAAGAAGAGGGTGAGGTTGAGAGTTGAGACTACTTGGCTTGGGAGATGACGATATACAGCCTCTCCAGGTCGTCAAGGTCCGCAAAATCGATGATGATGCGGCCATTTCTCCCCTTCAGGTCCACGTGGACGCGGGTGTCGAGATAGTCCTCGAGGAGGTGTTCGAGTTCGGCCACACTCGCGTCAGGTACGGGCCGCAGACGTGGGGCCCCTCCGTCGGTCCTCGGGCCCGGACCCTCGACCACCGCCTTGGGCTCGTTGAAGATTCGGACCGCCTCCTCGGTAGCGCGCACGGACAGCTCGTTCTTAATGATGCGCGCGACCATGGTCGCCTGGGCGTCGGAGTCGGCAATCGCCAACAGTGACCGCGCGTGGCCCGCCGTGATCTGCGAGTTCGCGAGCGCCGACTGGGCCACCTCACCAAGTTGAAGCAGCCGTAATGTGTTCGTAACATTCGCCCGACTCTTCCCCACGCGCTGGGCCACCTGCTCGTGAGTCAGATCGAACTCGCCAATCAACTGGGCGTAGGCCGCTGCTTCTTCCAGCGGGTGAAGATCGACTCGGTGGAGGTTCTCCACCACGGCCTGTTCGAGTGAGAGACGATCATTGACATCGTCCTGGACGAGTGCGGGTACGGTCTCCAAACCGGCGAGGTGGGCTGCGCGCCAGCGCCTCTCCCCCGCGATCAACTCGAACAGCTCAGTCTCTCCATCTACGGGTCGCACGATCAGCGGCTGGAGAACCCCCAGCTCCTTGACTGAGGCGGCCAGCGACTGGAGGCTCTCATCATCGAAGGACTTTCTCGGCTGAAAGGGGTTTGGGCGAATCGCCGTCACGGGGATCCGGCGCAGCGGGCCTTCGTCACTCTCGATTGGTGACGGAGGTACTGTCTCCGTCTCCCCCTCGGGAATCAGGGCGCCGAGACCCTTTCCCAATCCTGGTCGTCTAGCCATTAACGATCTCCTCTGTCATGATCTCCAGTGCCAGCGACCGATAGGCCTTGGCACCCTTCGAGTTCGGATCGAACTCCGTGATCGGTAGTCCGAACGATGGCGCCTCGGCCAGGCGCACCGTGCGGGGAATCACTGTCTTGCACAACTCAGTCGGGAAGTGACGGCGCACCTCCGCCGCCACATCGATCGACAGAGTGTTTCGTGAATCGTACATGGTGAGAACCACGGTAGAGATGGCGAGATCTGGATTCAAGTTGCGCTGGACGAGGTCCACGATCCTCTGCAACTGCGTCAACCCCTCAAGAGCGTAGAACTCCGTCTGCACTGGGACAAGAATCTCGGTCGCCGCCGCAAACGCGTTGATGGTGATGAGACCGAGTGACGGCGGGCAGTCCATGAAGACGAAATCGAAATCCCCTTCGACCGACGCCAGTGCGCGCTTTAGGCGTAGCTCGCGGGAGATGACCGAGGTCAACTCCTGTTCCACGCCGGCCAGATCGAGTGTTGCCGGTGCGACGAAGAGATTGTTAAACCCAGTCGGCTCGACTATGTCCACCATGGGCACATCGTTCAAGAGGACGTCGTAGACCGACCGCTCGAAACGGCGGCCGTCAACACCGAGACCAGTGGTGGCGTTACCCTGGGGATCGAGGTCCACAACGAGGACGCGCTTCCCGTTCTTTGCCAGCGCGGCCCCCAGCGAGATCGTCGTCGTCGTCTTCCCAACGCCACCCTTCTGATTCGCCACGGCGAAGATTCTCATCTTGGTGGCGTCTGTCTCCACCTTGATCATG
>JAJZSX010000225.1 GCA_021849435.1 Actinomycetes bacterium
GTCGTCGTCGGTGATGATGACGTCTTTGAAAGTCATTGCCAACGAGTCTTGGGAGCCCGAACCCGAACTGGTCGGCGTCACGTAGAGGATGACTGACGTGATGGGTTTGCCCATGGCGCAGTCACGCGAGAGAACGGGGCTCGCGGCGTCGATGCTGCGCTTGATTGTGAGATTCTCGTAGGTAGGTCGACCCGCCGCCCGGCCACAGCCGCCACAGACCTTCGGGGTAGCTATGCCCCAGGTGAAGGACAGAGCCTCGAGGTTTCCGGGGCCGTTCGTCACGCCCACGCCTCGCACACCCGACACGCTCATCGAGATGACGTGCCCACTCAAACCGACCAGTCTCGCCGGTCCGCCGGTCGATCCCCGCGGCGACCTCGAGGCGCTCGCCACGAGCGAACCACCGACGATGGCGCAACACATCGCCACGACCACCACCCCGTATTGCGCCGAGCGCCGGCGCAAGACTGCACCACCTGCAACACGCACTTGCCCACCGCTACGCATGCCTGCCCCCTTGCTAGTGGTCCGTCGCTGATTTGACTGAAGCCAACGTTGCTCGTCCTCGCTTGACCTTCGCGATGATCTCGTCGGCAGGCTTCTTCCAGATGAACGGCTTTGGATCTTCGTTCCAGTTCTCGGTCCAGAGTCCGATGGCGTCCTTCAGTTCGGTGACTGATGAGAAGGCACCCTTCTTCAATCGACGGTTGGTGAGTTGGCTGAACCAACTCTCGACGAGATTGAGCCAGGACGAGCTGGTTGGCGTGAAGTGGAGGTGCCAGCGAGCACGCTTGGGATGAGCGAGCCAGGTCGCAATCGGTGCCGCCTTGTGCGCGGACAAGTTGTCGAGCACCACGTGGATGTCAAGGTTCTTTGCCACGCTGGCGTCGATGAACTTGAAGAAGTCGAGCACTTCCTTCGAGGAGTGACGCGACTTGGTGTCGTGCAAGACCTCACCGGTGGCTACGTTCATCGCGGCGAAGAGGTCGGTCGTGCCGTGGCGCTTGTAGTCGTGGGTCATGGTGGTGCCACGACCCTTCTTCATGGGCAGACTTGGTTGGGTCCGGTCCAGGGCCTGGACCTGAGTCTTCTCATCGAAACTGAAGACCACGGCTCGCTCGGGTGGGTTCATGTAGAGACCCACCACGTCGACCAACTTCTCTTCGAAGTGCGGGTCGGAAGAGACCTTGAAGGTGTCGAGTTTCCAAGGTTTCAGACCATGGTCCTTCCAGATGCGCGCGACGGTGTCCTTGGATACGCCCATTCGAGTCGCCATGGACCTCGTGCTCCATTGTGTCGAGCCGTCGTCGGGCAGCTCATTCATCGTGAGCGACACGACCTGCGCGACGGTCCCCTCGGGCAACCACGACGTGCGACCCCGACCGGGCGCGATCACGCCGACCGCGTCGACACCCTCTTCTTCGAAGCGTCGACGCCACTGACGAACCGAGTTGGGAGCCACCTGCAGTTGGCGAGCCACTTCGTAGACGGCCTCACCATCCGCCGACAGCAGTAGCGCCTTTGCTTGCAGCACCGTGCGATGCGCGAGTGAGGATGAGTGTGACAGTCGTCGAAGTACTTCGCGCTGTTCGCTGGTGACGGTCAGGGCTGGGGCCGCGAGTTTTGATCTCATCCCACCATTCTAGATACTTCAGTTATATCAGCGACAGACCACTAGGCGCCGTAGCTCCCCGGTGTAGTAGTCCACGACCGCGTCGTCAACAAGCTATATAAGAACCTCTCAGGACTGTCGAGTCGCAGTCGATCGCAGTCGCTGTCACGCCACGCGAGTCTGGCGTGGCGTGGCGACGGCGTGACCCCGTCATCAGCGACGACGCAACGACGTGCCGGTCTGGGCGTCAACCGCGGATGGCGAGCGGCCGCGAAGCCGACGAAATCGCGACCGACGAGCGGCGATCGAACCGTCGTCGCGCGAATGCGCCACTCAGCTGACGGCGCGCTTCAGCAACGCCACCAACTGCTTCTTGTCCGACGCACTGAGTTTGGTGACGGCGTAGCCGCTCGGCCAGAAGTTCCCCTCGTCGAGGTTCGCGGCCTCCTGGAAGCCAATGGTGGCGTAGCGCACCTTGAATTTGGCCGCGCTCTGGAAGAACACCACCACCTTTCCCTCGGCGTTGGTGTACGCGGGCATGCCATACCACGTCTTCGCACGAAGCGTCGTGTGCTTCTTGACGAGTTCGTGCAGGGTCTCGGCGAGCTCTCTGTCCGAGCCCGACATCTCGCCGATGGCGGCGAGGCACGCCGCCTCCAGGTCGGCACCCGCCTTTGCGGCCTTCGCCTCGGCTGCGGCCGCCCGCATTGCCGCTCGCTCCTCTTTGCTGAACGTTTCACTCATCGCAGTGACCTCGACTCGATTCCGACACGAATGTTAAGCCACGCATCGGTGCTCAGACTTCTTCAATCGTGCTCGAACTCACTGGTAGTACGGTTCGGCCACGCCCCAGCGAACGCCAGCACCCGAGCGTGGCTCGGCACTACGCGTTAGGAGACACCATCGTCACAATCGGTGACCCATTGCTGCCGACGACCCAGCGACAAACTGCGTCTGATCCGTGGGACACCCTCGCTGTCCACCTGCCTCGAGCCGACTGACGTCCCATCGGCCACCTACTCACTTCGGTCAGCGGGCAGCGAACCCGCCGGAGGCGACCATGTGGCTATTGATAGTAGCTATTTCGCTATATATACTAGCCTTGTGAACACGATCGGACCTGTGGCCACCACATACCTCCATCGCCCCGACGGCCGGATCGCCTATGACCTAGACGGTACGGGACCGTTGGTAGTGCTGGTACCGGGCATGGGCGATCTGCGGGCGACGTACCGCCATCTCGCTCCGTCGCTGCGGGGCCACCACTACCGAGTGGCGGTGATGGATCTTCGCGGACATGGCGACAGTGATGCGTCCTTCGCCACCTATGGCGACGTCGAGACGGCCGGCGACGTGGCCGCACTGATCGAGGAGCTGGGGGGACCGGCCGTCATCGTGGGCAATTCCATGGGCGCGGCGGCGGCCGCGCTAGTCGCCGCCGACCGGCCCGAGTCGGTCCGCGGACTCTTGCTGATCGGACCCTTCGTACGCGAACCCCTGTCGAGCGCACGGCAACGCCTCGTGCAGCGGATCGCCCTGGCGCCGACGTGGGCCGCCCGATTCTGGCGGGCGTACCTTCCCAAGCTCTACGCAGGAAGCCGCCCGTCTGACTTCGAGGTCTATCGCGACGCGGTCGTCGATTCACTGCGTCGGCCCGGCTACGCCCGAGCATTCTCGCGCACGTCACGGCTTCGCCACGACGCGGCCGAAGCGTCCCTCGAACGCGTCGCCGCACCCACCATGGTCGTGATGGGCGAACTGGATCCCGACTTCCCCGATCCCGCCGCCGAGGCACGGTGGATCGGCGATCGGTTGCACGCCGACGTGGTCATGGTCCCCGACGCCGGTCACTACCCGCAGTCCCAGCAACCTGATCGGACCGTGGCGGCGACGCTGCGCTTTCTCTCGGGACTTGACCGACGTGCCTAGGGCCGGACTGACGACCGAGCGAGTGATCGTCGAAGCCGAGCGCATGATCGATGACGGGGGGCTGCGGCAGCTCACTCTGGCGGCGCTGGCCGGGCGGCTCGGCGTGCGCCAACCGTCGCTGTACAAGCACATCGATGGCCTGGGCGCACTCGAGCACCACGTCGCTATCCGGGCCAAGGCGGAACTGGGCGACGTCCTCGGTCGGGCGGCGATCGGACGCAGTCGGGGCGACGCCATCGCGGCCATGGCCCGGGCGTACCGCGACTGGGCTCGAAAGCATCCGGGCCGGTACCAAGCGGCGCAGCGAGCACCACTGCCCGGTGACGTCGAGGACGAGGCGGCGAGTCATCGCGTCGTCAGCGTCGTCGCCGCGGTGATCGAACCCCTCGGGCTTCATGGCGACGACGCAATCGACGCCATACGCACCTTCCGATCCGCCCTGCACGGCTTCGTGTCATTAGAGGCCGAGGGCGGTTTCGAACTCCCGGTTGACCTCGAGCGCAGTTTCGAGCGCCTCGTTGAGACGCTCACCACCGTGCTGCGGCGTTGGAGCCCCTTCGCGTGAGCTCAACGCGATGGTCGCGATGCCTGCGTCGGGCCCGACCACCTAGCGCGCGGTCTTGTCACTGAGGGTTGCGTCTTTGCGGCTCCGCTCATCTTGCACGAACAGTTCCTCTCAGTCGGGCGTCTCAGCTAGTTGGATCTGGACTGGACGACGCGCCGGACCTTGGCGATGGCCTTCTTCAGGCCCGGGTCAGCGGGGTTGGCAAGGTTGGCCGCGACCGCGGTGATGGGGATTCGGTTGCTGCGGTATCCGAGAACGTCCGAGAGGATCTCGTTGTCCTGGCGCAGCTTGACCAAGTCGGACAGGAGATCGTCGGCTCTCCGACGCTCGTCCTCATCGCGGACATTCACGATCACGAGTTGTGCCCGCTCGATGCCGGCGTAGCGCTCGCTGATCGTCCACCGCTTTGGCGAAGGCGCCAGAGAGTGCCCAACTTGGCCGAGCTTCTCCAACATTTCAACCCGGACCGCCTCCATCAGGTCGGGGCGAGCCCGCAACATCGCGGCCACGGGCTCCCCGACCAGTTGTCCCATCAGTTCGGCAACGGCTGTCGGGCCGTCGAGCCGCTTCTCGAGGTCGGTGATTTGCTTGCGCTGATTAGAACGGGAGGCGGACCGGCGAACGAAGAGTCGCTCGCGCGGGTGGGGCGCAGGGGCGACGAACACTGCCAGATCGACAGAGGAAAGCCCGCTCTCTCCTTCGAGAACGACG
>JAJZSX010000226.1 GCA_021849435.1 Actinomycetes bacterium
TAGTGAGATGACAGCACCCACCTGATTAGGGACGATTGCGCCGAGTCCCACACCGATCGCGCCCCACAGGGCGGTCCCGATGACCGCACCGACGATCAACTCGGTCGCGTTCGCGCCACTCATCGCTAGGCCAACGCCTCGCAACTTGAAGATCCCGATACCGACCGACAAGACGATGCCCTCGCCGATGACCCCGAAGATGAGACCCGAAAGCATTCCCGCGATGAACTTTGACGTGAAAAGACGATTCCGATCCGCATTGAACAACGACGTTGGCCGAATCGTTCCGAATCGGTATTCGCTCGTGAACAGCATGATGCCGGCCAGCGCGGCGAAGACGCCAGCGACGCTGCCGAAACTCAACACGGTTGCCTGTTCCTGCTCGGTGAGTAGCTGGGAGATCGGTGACAACGTACTGGTGAGAATTGTGAAGAGAAGCGCCAGCGCGATCAACCCGACTAGGAGTCCGGCCGTCGTGCGCGTGGAACGAATCTTGAGCAATTCCGCACGGAGTTGGTTCATGGGGACACCGCCTCAGCGGTCAGATCGAGGAAGATCTCTTCGAGCGACGTTGCTTCGCTCAGTAACTCATGTACGGCTATCCCCTCGGCGAACGCGATGTCGCCAACCCGCTCCCTCGTAGCGCCCTGAACTAGCAGCGTGTGGTCACTCGACCGAGTGCTCGTGATTCCCTCTCGCTGTAGCGCGAGAGCCAGCTGGTCGGGCTTCGCGCTTTGCACGCGAACCACAGCACCCACGCGAGCCGTCAAATCTTCGAGCGTCGATTCGGTGATCAACCGACCGTGACTGATGATGAGCACCCGATCCACGGTTTGGGCAATCTCGGCGAGGACATGGCTCGAGATGAGCACCGTTCGACCGCGCGAGGCGAAGTCTCGCAAAAAGTCTCGCAACCATCGAACCCCTTCTGGATCGAGTCCGTTCGCCGGTTCATCCAGCACGAGCAGATCGGGATCACCGAGCAAGGCCGACGCCAGCCCCAGGCGCTGACGCATGCCGAGCGAGTATCCCTTCACCCGACGGCTGGCGGCTTCTTGCAGCTCCACGAGTTCAAGAACGTCGTCGGCCCTCTGGTCGGGGAGGCCAACGGCTCGACCCAACATTCGAAGATGATCGCGTCCCGACCTCCCGGGATGAAAGTCGGTCGCCTCAAGCACCGCGCCGACGCGCAACGCTGGTTCGTCCAACTCGCCGTAGGGCTTGCCAAAGATCGTTGCGTGACCGAGCGTGGGCTTCGCCAGCCCCAACAACATCCGCAACGTCGTTGACTTTCCCGCACCATTTGGACCGAGGAACCCGGTGATCGTGCCCGCTTCGATATTGAAACTCAAGTTATCGACGGCCAGCAGATCGCCGTATCGCTTGCTGAGCGACACACTCTCAATCACGTAGTTCATGCACGCTCGCTCTCGTCCTCAGGATAGGTCGGAAACGGCTCCGCCGAGGATGTCCGGTTGTTCACGCGTGCGCGGGGGCATACGGTACGGCGAAGTCGCAGTACGGTGCGCTCGTCTCGGTCACTGGTCCATTGGCGAGGTACGTGATGCGCACGCCGAGATCACCGGGCTGGCTCCCCGGTTCGAAGCGTTGGTCCGACGCCCACGCGCGTAGTGCCTCCGATGCGAGTTGCCACGACACTCCTGGGTCCCCTCCGGGTGCCGTTGGCAGCGACTCATTCGGCAGCGCGACATACGCCTCAAAGTGGGCCGGCTCGATTCGCAGGTTCAACTCGGGGTACTTCGATGTCAGTCCCTCGGCGACCGCGGACGGAACCGGCTTGCACCATTCGACGGGACCGTCGCTGTCAACGCTCACCTCCCCCCAGTAGATGGAGAACATCGCGCCCGCTCGCCCCTCCATCGTCGGTAACGGTCGATCGCGCAAGATCGCAATGAATTCCTTGCCAAGCGCCCACGCTCCTCGCGGGTCGACAGCACGCTTCAGGCTCAACACCCTGCGTTCCGGCATCGCTCGGGTCATCACTTCGTACATCACGGTCTCCCTTCCACTGAGTTTGTTGACGAGGTATTCGGCGAGTTCACGCCGTGCGCCATGCGTCGATTCGATATCTCGCCAGTACGCGGCTAGGCGTCCCGCGGCGTCCACACGTTCACACGCGAGCAACTCCTTCACGAGTGATAGTGGCAGGTCCAGCTGACGTAGCAATGCCACGAGCCGTGCATCATCAAGCTGCGAGACGTCGTAGTAGCGATAGCCCGTCACTCCGTCCACCCTCGCGGGAACAAGTACGCCGAGTTCGTCATAGTGACGCAGCGCCTTGATGGAAAGGCGCGAACGCCGTGCGAACTCGCCAATGCCGAACTCATCCATGCACCGTGCTCCTTCGTCGTCTCGCGGAGACCGCGACCAGCTCAGTATGCGGCCTCCCCCAGGGTGAGAGTCAAGTCTGATTCGACCCGTCAAGTGACGTTTGCGGCCACCTTGAACCGGTCGCGTCGGTGGCCCCGGCATCAACGAGTGGCACGATGTCGGTTCGGCTCTGACCCGCTCCCGACTGGGTCAGCCCACCACCGACCTCGTCACCGCTAATCGATAGCCACGTCCCTGCCGGCCACCGACCTCTACTGGCCCAGTGACAACGAAGCCGCACTTCTCGAGAACTCGTTGCGACGCGACGTTCTCGGCACTCGTCCGAGCGGTGAGCACCGTCAACGACAGCTCGTTCTCGGCCAACGCGCACAGCGATCGTAAGGCGTCGGTGGCAAGTCCACGTCCCGTGGCACGCTCGTCCACTCGGTAGCCGACCTCGGCCGTCCCATCATTGATCTCGTACAAATTGAATCGCCCCAGAACCGATCCGAATTCGTCGACCACGACGTAGTAGGCGCACGTACCGGCGTCTTGCTCGTTCAAACACGATCGATGGTGTTCGGCGAAGTGCTCGAAGTAGGCGTCGCCGCGATCAGAGATGGTGCCAACGAAGAAGTCCCGGTTCTCGGTCTCGAATGTGAGGACGGCGTCAGCGTGGTCGCTCCGAAGGCGTTCTAGAACCCACACGCGCCGAGTGTACCGGCCACCGTCGCCGCGACGTCACGGACGTACGGCGACGATTACTCGATTCGTAATCCGGAGTCGCCTTGTCCGAACCTCACACCCGATGCATCGTCGTCGGGTCGTCACGCGACCAACGCCCCAAGGTCGTAATGTGGCCGAAGGCGAGGAGTGACATGGACACGGATCACGTCGCAACGGTGCTCGATGCGATCGGGGCGACGCCCCTTATCAACGTTGACGGCGTCTTCATCAAGCTCGAGTACTTGAATCCATCGGGCTCGATCAAAGCGAGAATGGCGCGTTATATCATCGAACGCGCGGAGCGCGAAGGTCTGCTCCGTCGCGGTGACACGATCGTGGAAGCATCGAGTGGCAACACCGGCAACGCGATGAGCATGGTCGCTGCGGTCAAGGGTTACCGCATGCTCGTGGTCATGCCCGCGGGGCTCAGCAGCGAGCGAGCTGCGATCTCAACGGCCTTTGGCGCCGAGCTGCACACCATCGGGACCTTCCACGTGAACGACGCGCTCGAAGAGGCTGACCGACTTGGCCGAGAGCCCGGCTACTTCGCGCCGCACCAGTTCTCCAACGAGTGGAACATCGAGGAGAACCGGACCTGGCTCGGCCCCGAGATTCTCGCCCAGTTGCCACCGGGCCATTTGCCGGACGCGTTCATCATGGGCGTAGGGACCGGTGGCACACTCATCGGTGTCGGACAGGCCTTCCGATTGGTGAACCCGTCGGCCCTCGTCGTAGCGCTCGAACCGGCCGAGTCCTCCACGATCGTCTGTGGCGACATCGCGTTGCACCGTATCGAAGGGATCTCCGACGGCTTCGTTCCACCCATCTACCAACGAAACGCCGAACTCGTCGATCGCGTCATCGCGGTCCATAGCGATGACGCCGTCGCCGAGATGCGACGGCTCGCGCGCGAACACGGGATCCTCGTTGGCCCGAGTTCCGGCGCGAATCTCGTGGTCGCCCGTCAGGTTCTCGCCGATCTGCCCGCCGGCGCCATTGTCGTGACCATCTTCCCCGACGAGGGCGAGAAGTATCTCAGTGAGTACTTCGCTATCGGTGAGGGATTGACGACCCACTAAAGCGGCGTGACGTAGGCGGCCCCGATACCGCCGTCAACGAGGAACGTCGACGACGTGATGAACGAAGCGTCGTCGCTGGCGAGAAAGAGCACGGCGCTGGCGATCTCCTCGGGTTCCGCGAAGCGCCCCATGGGTACGTGAACGAGTCGTCGCGCCGCGCGTTCGGGATCCTTCGCGAAGAGTTCGCGCAGCAGCGGCGTGTTGACCGGTCCCGGACACAGCGCGTTCACCCGTATGCCCTGACGGGCGAACTGGACACCCAACTCCCGACTCATCGATAGCACCCCACCCTTGGACGCCGTGTAGGAGACCTGGGACGTGGCTGAACCGAGCATGGCGACGAAAGAAGCGGTGTTGATGATCGAGCCACCGCCGCGCTCGAGCAGCAGCGGTATCCCGTATTTGCAGCAGAGATACACCGAGGTCAGATTGACGTCCTGGACTCGCCGCCAGGCGTCGAGTCCTGTCGTGAGGATCGAGTCGTCGTCGGCCGGTGAGATGCCCGCATTGTTAAAAAGGACATCGACACCGCCGTAGACCTCAACGACGCGGGCGTACATTGCCTGGACGCTCGCCTCATCGGCGACGTCGACGTGCACGTACGTGCCACCGATTTCGGCGGCGAGTGCCGAACCCGCGTCGTCGGCCACGTCCGCGACGACGACCTTCGCCC
>JAJZSX010000227.1 GCA_021849435.1 Actinomycetes bacterium
GCGAGCTGCCCGCGCGCTTGGCGCCGGGCCAACGCGAGCAGATTGAACACGCCGCCCGAGTCCTCGTCGAGGCGGCGTCGGTGCGCGGCGTGGCGCGCATCGACTTTCTGGCCAGCGACGACGAGCTCTACGTCAACGAGATCAACACGATCCCCGGCTCGTTGGCCAAGCACCTCTTTGTCGACCCGCCCCTCGCCTTCTCGCGGCTACTCGAGGATTTGGTCACCGAGGCGTCCACCCGGCCCGCGCGCCACTTCAGCGCGGCCGGCGCCGACGGGACCGTGCTGCGCAGTGCCGGCTCCATCGCCGCCAAACTCGCGTAGGCGCGGCACCGCGGCCAGGGCCGTCGCCAGGGTGTCGCTGTAGGGGTCGAGCAGGCGGCCGCGCTCGATTGCCCAGAACGCCAGATCGACGTCGCCGGCTACGAGCGCCCAGCGCGATAGGGCCAGGGCGGCCCACTCGCCCTCGCGCACGAGCCGCGCCCAGTGGCCCTCGGCGAGGAACCACTCGAAGCCGCGCAGTGCGCTAGCGAGCGGCTCGCCCTGGACGAGCGAGAGCGCCTCGACAAGCGTGGCGTGCCCGCCACTCGCACGACCCTCGGCGACCAGGCGGTGGAACTCCTCGACGTCGCTGTCGACGTCGTGGGTGAGATAGAGCCCCGCGGAGCTGACGGGGTGCAGTCGCGGGCCCCGCTCGTCGACGCCCAGGCTGCGACGAACCGCACTCGCCGTGTTGGCGAGCGTGCGCACGGAGGCGTCTGCGTCGGCGTGGGCCAGGACGCGTGTACGTAGCCGGTCGCCGGTGACCGGTTCGTGCCGGTGCAGCGCGAGGTAGGCCACCATCTCGACGCAGCGCCGGCGCAGAGTGGCCGTGAAGGGCTCGGCGAGGCCGACCACTACCGGTTCGGCGCGCAGCAGTTCGACGCGCACCGTGCGGCCCGCGGCAGCGCTCGGTGCCGATCCCAGAACGAGAGTCTCGCTGGCGCGCGCGGCGCGCACGCGCGCCACTACCACGGCGTGCTCGGCGAGTGCCGCATCGACCGGCGGGCCGTCGTAGAGGACGAGGGTCGAGCCCAATGTGCGCGTCGCCAGGTGGCGCAGCAGCTCGTCCTCGGTACGGGCCAGTCGCAGGGTGCCACCGCGGTGCGCGGCCACGCAGCCGTCGGCGATCTCCTCGGCGGTGCTCGTCGCCGGCACCCTCAGGCGTCCCCCTTCGCGGGCGAAGGACACGACGGTTCCGTCCTCGTCCTCGTCGAGGACGAGGACGCACAGCGCGGCCTCTTCTTCCACGGCGAGGAAGGAGTAGTCGCCAGAGAGGCGCACCACGCCGTCACGGCGGCCGCGCAGGAGATGGTTCACGCCGGCGAGGAGTCGGGGGTTGCCGCGGCGTAGCAGCGCAATGGTGCCATCGACGTCGTCGTCGTTCTCGCCGACCTCTCGCAGGGCGTCGCGCCGTCGACGAGCGGCGATCGCGAGGGCCACTGGACTGATCGCTCCGACGGGGGCGTGGCCGTGGCCGTGAGAGCCCGCTGCGACGAGTGAGCTCATAGACGCGGAGCCCGACGCCCGCGAGGGGGCGTGGGCGAGGCCCGGTGCCAAGAGGAACGCCGCGATCGTCACGACGAGGCCGGCCAGCCAGGCACTGCCACCCGCCCCGGCGCTCTCGCCACGGCGAAGCCGGGCGACCTGACGAAGGACCTGAACGAGGAAGGCGAGCCAGAACAGCGAGAGGCCCACCAGCAGTGCTCGCACCACGGACCCGTCGGACAGGCCGGCCGCCACGCGCCACTTGTCGACGACCACAATGGGTACCAGCACGAAGTACAGCGCGAGGGCGACGCCGTGGAGCGGACCAGTGGCGAAGCGCTTCACGAGCGCGGCGCGAGGCGCCAGGACGTGGCGCTCGTGGTGCTCGCGGTGATCAGCAGTTGGCAGGTCTGGGATCTGTCGATCACGACGAGGTCGGCGAAGGACGTGTTCGCGCGGGGGCAGACCAGTCGCGTCGCCACTGGGGCGCTCGCCCAGATCTCCCAGGTTCCGGGGCCGTTCAGGGGAACGTCCACGACCTGTCCGCCGGCGAGCACCCCGGCTACGACGCCGTTCGAGACGCTGGCGCCGACGCCGGACCCGCTTGAGCTCTCGTTCGAAGCGGTCGCGGCGGAGAAGTTCGTCGCGTGCGTCGCCGGTCGCGACGGCTTCGTCGACGCCGGGGGAGTCCTCGGAGCTCGCCGCAGCGTCGAGGTGGTGCTCGCCGGCGCGAGTGAGGTCGTCGTCGGGATCGACGCTGGACTCGTCGTTGGAGCCACGTCGACGCTGACGTGGGGGGAACGCTGGGCCCGCGCCGACGTGGTCATCGAGAAGAGCATCACGAGTAACAAAACGGGGCTCGACCACATCACGAGCTGCGCGCCCCAGCGAGATGAACTCGTTTGCGTCATCGGCGTTCCACGGTATCGGGAGACGGTCGGGCTGGTCTGTGGACGAAAGACCCAAGCTCACACGAGACACCGACGGGCGAATCGTTGGAGCTCGCCGCGCAGTGACGTCGGCGAACTGTGGTCGGCCTGGGCCAGGTCGCGCAGGGATCGCCCCTCGAAGACTCGGGCGTAGGTCAATCGCGCCAGACGGTCCTCGGGTCCGCCGCGGTAGCTAGCGAGGCGCGCCTCGAGGGTCGAAGACATCTCCGCGGCCACGTCCATCACGTCAAAGGCCGAGACCTGGGCGACTGCTCCCTTCTCCTTGAGGAGCCAGCGGCGAAGGCGACCACGAAGCGCCGATAGCAAGTCCGGCGCTGCGTAGGCGCGGTGCTGACCCGCCCAGTCCACGAGGAGCTCGCTCAGAAACCCGAGGGCCACCGCGAAGGTCTCGCCGGGATCGACGATGATGCCCTGGCCGAAGCGCAGTTGACGGCACACGCTCACCACACCAGGCACCAGCGTCTGAAGGAGAGCGCGGTGCACGCGGGGGTCGGACGCCTCCTCGAGCAGGGCGGTGACGATCTCGGCTCGTTCGAGGACCGTCCGCCCACCACGGATCTCGAGGGCGCTCACGACGTCGTAGAGGTCGTCGAGACCCTCGAGTTTGAGGTCGGGGTGACGGTCCCGCAATCGTGCGAGCGCGGATACCGCGTCGGGGGAGCGGCCGGAGCGTTGCCACTCCCGCCGTAGTTGGGCAATGAGGTCAGTGGTCATGACCCCCAGTCCACGAGGGGTCGCGCACCGAAGGGCTCCTCTGCGCGCACCGTGCCGACGTCCATTTCCCACGCCGACGAGAATGACTTGGCGAACGCACCGCGCCGCGCACATAGCGGATCTAGGCTGCGGCCATGGACATCGAAACCTTCTACGAGCAGAACGAGGCGCGACGCGAGAGCGCGGAGTTCGAGTTCGGAAGCGAGTGGACCGACGCGTCGGGCAACGAGTACGAACTGTCCTGGGTCGAAGCGACCGGTGAGCTCTACCTGATGGTCGAGCCCGACGCGCTGATCAATGAGGACATCTTCGGAGATTTCCTCGTGTCGGACGAGGAGATCAGCGAGCTCACCGTGGTGGTGATCGCCAAGGTCGCGTCACTGGCCGCGATCGAGGACCAGCTCGAAGGGTGGGAGGACGCAATGCTCGAGGAGAACTCCCTCGAGTGGCTCCACGAACGCTTCGCCTCCGCCTAGGAGACTGTTGAACAACGCCGATTCTGGGCGTATGTTTCATGGTGCAAGTCCGGGACATGTCTGAACCAAAGCGCCGACGTGAAGAGGGTTGAAGTCGGCCACCCTGGTGGGCAGCGCCCGTGAAGTGGTCCCTTTCTTGACGGCCTGGACTTGCGCCGTCCCCTCACGTGGTGAGAAGCGTCCAGGTGCCGTCAAAGGCGAGCCCGAGATTGACCAGACGTCGCAGGTTGATGGCGGCGACCCGGGTCGAGAGGCCCATCTGGTTCTTTTCGACGCCGCGGTATCTGACGCGCCGTGAAGAGCCCCTCACGAGCCACGCGAGCGATCGTTCGACCATCGGACGATATTTTTGATAGTCCGAAATGAACTCTCTGTCGCACCAGGCCCGACGAGACTCGACGAGCTCTGCGTCATGAGCAGTGAGCGTGAGATGACGGCCGTTGCGAGCGTTCGTGCAGCGTGATCGCAGTGGGCAACTCGTGCAGCGCACCCCGAACGTCGCGTAGCGACGCGGGGTGATGGCGACGACGTGTCCAGCCGGACAGGTGGCCGTTCCCGCGTCCTCGTCGACGACGAAGTCGTCACGGTGGAATCCACCCGGCACCGCCGTGTTGGAAGGGAAGGGCTTGATCGCTCGGTGGTGGCCGGCCTCTTTCAGAGCCGCGAGGGTCTCGCCCGAGCCGTAGGCAGAGTCGGCGAGGATCTGGAGCCCGGGCCCTTCGCCCTCGAGCAGCGCCACCCCGGTCGGACCGTCGGGCGTGTTCGCCGGGGTGAGAGCCGCGCCGGTAATGAGTCCGGTCTCGGGCTCGACGGCCAGGTGGGCCTTGTAGCCGTCGCGGTAGTCGCTGCGACTCTTGTGCATGTGGCGGGCCTCGGGGTCGACCACGGAGATGACGCGGTCCTTCGCGACCCCGCGCACGATGCGCCAGTGACCCTCGTCGTCGAGCTCGACGTCCTGGCCCGCGACGAGGCCCAGCAGTCCGAGCGCCGCGCCAGCCTCGGGGCCCTCGACCTCGGCGCACGCGTCGAGGAGACGAAGCGCGTCAACGACCAACGCGTTCACGAGCTCGCCTCGCGCCACCTCGTCGTCCCAGCCAATTGCTGGCTTGCCCGCGGCGTCGTAGTCGTGGGCGAGGAG
>JAJZSX010000228.1 GCA_021849435.1 Actinomycetes bacterium
ACGACCGAGGTGCTCGAGCTCTGCGAGGCCTACCGCAACCTGCTCTACAGCTTCACCAGCTGCGCCTGGTTCTTCGCCGACCCCGGTGAGATCGAGACCTCGATCGTGCTGCGCTACGCGGCGGTCGCGATCGACGCCGCGCGACGGCTCTTTGACGAGGACCTCGAGGCCGCCTTCGTCGAGCGCCTGGCGACGGTGCGCTCGGCCAACCACGGACTCGCCGGCGCGGCACTCTGGCACCGGGCCGTCGATGGCGCACGCGTGGACGACGATCGCGTCGCGGCGGCGGCGGCCGCGCAGTACGTGGCGTGCGGCGGCGCGACCGGTCACGAGCGCGGCGTCTTCACGCTCGCCGTGGAGCCGGCCGGTGACCTCGTGCGCGTGACGACCACGCACGCACCGACGCTGCGCCGGCGCACGATGGACTTCGACGTTCGCCAGGTTGGCCCCTTCGCCTGGCGTGTTCGCAACGCGCACGAGCCCGACGTCGAGTTCACCGAGGCGGACTTCGGCGAGGACGTCGTGGCGCGCCTCGCCATGGCGTCGCTGCTCGGTGCGCACCTCGACGTCGAAGGGGCGCTCAACGAGCTCGCGACGCAGTTGCTCGCGCGCGCGGGCACGGCCGAGGACGAGCGGGTCCTCGTGAGCCTCGCCGGGGCCGCTCGCTACGTCTCGCCCATCGGGGAGGCCGCGATCCGCCGGGCATTGCTCGCGCTGCGTGCGACCAGGGGAGCCGAGGGGTGGGGCGAGTCGCTCACCGAGCTCGCCGGTGCACTCGGGCTCGAGACGACGGGGTCGTCGGGGGCTTGAGCGACCCCGAACCACTAGGTTTATCCGAATGACATCCCGCTTCGACGGTTCTCGTGACGTGCGCCGGGCGACCGCGCGGCTGGCCCGACGCCTGCCCGAACCCCTCGAGGATCTGGCGTGGATCTCCTATAACTACCTCTGGTCCTGGACCCCGCGCGGCGAGGACCTCTTCCGGCTCATCGACGACCACCGGTTCACGATGGCCGGCGAGAACCCCGTGCGACTGCTCGCGAACCTGCCCGAACGCGACCTGCTGCGCGCCGCGACGAGCCCCGAGATCCTCGAGGTGCTCAACGGCGTCGCGCGGCACATGGAGGCCGAACTGGCCCGTCCGAGCACCCACGCGGTCGCCGACGGACCGGTGGCGTTCTTCTGCGCCGAGTTCGGCGTTCACCAGTCCCTGCCCGTGTACTCGGGCGGCCTCGGCGTGCTCGCCGGGGACTACCTGAAGGAGACCTCGGACCAAGCCCTCGACGTCGTCGGGATGGGCCTGCTCTATCGCCGGGGCTACGTGCACCAGCGCATGGACCTGACGGGCTGGCAGCACGAGTACTGGCTCGAGGCGAACACCGGCCACCTGCCCGCCGCACGGGTGCGCGGCGCCAACGGGCTGCCCATCACGGTGCGCGTGCCGATCTGGGACGGCGAGCTCGCCGCGCACGTCTGGCGCGTCAACGTTGGGCGAACACCGCTCTACCTGCTCGACGCCGAACTGCCCGAGAACGGACCCCTCGAGCGCTGGGTGACCGCCCGGCTCTACGAGGGCTCCCACGACGTGCGCCTCGCCCAGTACGCGCTGCTCGGGATCGGCGGGGTGCGAGCGCTCGAGGCGATGGAGGTCGCGCCGAGGCTGTTCCACTTGAACGAGGGGCACCCGGCGCTCGCCGCGCTCGCCGTCGCCTCGCGCCTGCCGCGCGACGCCGCCGAGACCGAGGGGTCACGCGACACGCGCATGGACGCGGTGCGCGAGCGCTTCGTCTTCACCACCCACACGCCGGTGCCCGCTGGCAACGAGACCTACACGCCCGACGAGTTCTTCTCGGTGCTCGGCCACACCATCGATTCGATGGGCCTGTCGCGCGACCAGGTGAGCGCCCAGTCGCGCATCGACCCGGGGTCCAACGACGAGCCGCTCGGCTTCTCGCCGCTCGCCATCCGAAGTGCGCGTTCCACCAACGGGGTCTCGCGCCGTCACGGCGAGGTCGCCCGGGCGATGTGGAACCCCCTCTTCCCGGGCCGAGACGAGGCGGACGTGCCCATCACCTCGGTGACCAACGGCGTGCACCTGCCCACCTGGATGTCGCCGACGATGCGCGGTCTGCTCGACGGCTTCCTCGGACCGGACTGGGAGCGCCACGCCCACGACCCCGGACTCTGGGACCACGTCGACGAGATCGCCGACGTCGACCTGTGGGCGGCGCGCTGTGACATGCGCCGTCGCCTGATCGAAACGATCCGCAGCCGCACGGTGGTGGACCGACTCGCGCGTGGCGAGGACGTCGACTTCGCGTCCTCCGCCGAGAGCGCCTTTGACCCCGGGTACCTGACGATCGGCTTCGCCCGTCGCCTCGCCACCTACAAGCGACTCGACCTGCTCTTTCACGACACCGACCGACTGCGCCGGATCATCGACCACGAGCAGGGCGCCCAGTTCGTCATCGCCGGCAAGGCGCACCCGATGGACGACGAGGCGAAGACCGTCGCGCGCAACGTCTTCACGCTCAATCGCAGCCTCGACCTGCCGAACACCGTGGTCTTCCTCGAGGACTACGACATGAGCGTCGCGCCGCGGCTGGTGGCGGGCTGTGACGTCTGGCTCAACCTGCCACGGCCCCCCATGGAGGCGAGCGGCACGAGCGGCATGAAGGCCGCGATGAACGGTTGTCTCAACTTGAGCGTGCTCGACGGCTGGTGGAGCGAGGGCTACAACGGACAGAACGGCTGGGCGATCGACGGCACGACGCTCGACGACCCGGCCGCCCAGGACGAACGTGACGCGACGGCGCTCTACGACCTGCTCGAGCACGAGGTTCGACCGACGTTCTTCGCGCGCGACGCCAACGGCATCCCCGTGGCGTGGATCGCGATGATCCGCGCGTCACTGCGCAGCCTCGCGCCGATCTACAGCACGGCGCGCATGCTGCACGACTACCGCGAACGCATCTACGATCCCATCTCCTGAGCCGTTCAGGCGCGAGGCGCGAACGCGTACTCCGGGCGCTGGCCGGCCTTGATCTCCTCGCGCACGAGGAACTGGGCGAGCGGCAGGTCCTCGGCGTGGGTGACCCCGATGCAGCGCGAGCTCGTGAGCAGCGCGTCCACGACGATCCCGTCGTTGGCCATGGCCTCGGCGACGAAGGTGGGCAGCAGGACCTCGGGGTCGCCGTCGCGGTACTGGGCCATCGCGCGGTGCATCAGCGGCCAGATCGACGGCTGGAAGCCCCACAGGTTCATCGAGACGCGGGTCGTCGGGTCGAGGTAGTAGGGCGAGAGGTCGTCGTCGGCCGCCAACCCCTCGGGGGTGAAGTGGACGTTACGTCGCTCGACGATCTTGACGAGCCGGCCGTTTTCGATTTCGCACGTGCCGCGCGAGACCGGCAGGTCGCCGACGAGGGAGTTCTCGAGTTCGTAGGCCACGAGGCAGTTCGTCGAATGCCCGGACAGGTGCGCACAGAGCGACGCGAAGGCGTCGCGACCGTAGAGGTCGTCGGCGTTGGAGATGGCGAAGGGCGTCGAGGCGTCGATGAGGGGTTCGGCGGTCAAGACGGCGTCGACGGTGCCGCGGAGCTTGTCCTGGAAGGCGTAGGAGACCCGGTGCTCCTTGGGCCAGAACGTCTCGACGTGGGCCTGGATGGTCGGACCCGTGTCTCGATTGATCACGATCACGATCTCGTCGAAGCCGCCGGCGAACGCGTCGGCCGCGATCATGTCGATGACACCCTCGCCGTGGCGTCCGATAGGGGCGAGTTGCTTCAAGCCGCCATAGCGGCGGGCCCGCCCTGCGCCCAGTATGACGAGGATCGGCCCGCTCACCTCCCCAACGTAACCACTGGGCGCGGAGGCGTCAATCACGATGAGCCGGTCGTCGCGAGTCCGTCGCCGTAGTCACGGCAAGCGCGCATCGAGGACGTCGCCGTCGGATCACTCGGGCTTCTGGCCCCAGGCCGAGACCATCGGTGAGGTTGCGAGGTCCAGCCGACCGGCTGTGACGTTCGCCAGGTGTCGCTCGATCTCCTCGGGCGTCGCGAGACCGTGTTCGAGCAGCCGGTCACGGATCTGTTCGACCGTGGCGCGCTCGAGCTCATCACACGCTGGACCGCCCATCGGGAAGAACGCGTCAGACTGCACCCGAGCGAGTCCGGCCGCGCGCAGCAGGCGCGCCAGGGTACGACCGAAGGCGAGGTCCACACCCCGCTCGGCCATGAGCGTGCGGAACGCGGCCTTGAGCCGGTTGGCGAGTCGCTCGGCGTCGCCGACCTCGTCGGGACAGGCGAGTGGTTGGAGTCCGGGGTCGGCCTCTTCGAGGAGCAACCAACCGCCGGGTCGCAGGGCTTCGACCATCGTCGCGAGCGCGCGGTCACGACGGTGCACGTGGACGAGGACCAGGCGGGCGTGGACGAGGTCGAACGGTCCTTCGGGGGCCGGGTCGGCTGCAACGTCGTGACGACGCACCTCGACCGATCCGCCCACGGCGTTCAGCCAGGTGGTGTCGATGTCCGTCGCGAGGACCCTCGTCGCGGTGCGCTGGGCGATCCAGGCGGGCACGCTCGGTCCGCCCGCGCCGACCTCCCAGACCCGCCAGCCGACGCGGAGTCCGAGCGCGTCGAGGTGGCGGAAAGTCGAAGGATTGAACAGTGCGGCGAGCGCGTCGAAACGCTGGCCGGCCTCGACCTGTTGGTTGTCGAGCAGGTAGTCGTCACTGGTCACCAGCCGATCCTAGGGACGAAGGACCTTCGAGGCCGTTCGC
>JAJZSX010000229.1 GCA_021849435.1 Actinomycetes bacterium
GCGCCGTCGGGCGTTTTTTTTACCACGGGCCAGCGCTCCCGCGCCCAGGCGGCGATAGCGTCCTGGTCGGCCTCGAGGGCTTTGCGCGCGGGACGCTGACGGCTCCAGCCCAGGCGAGTGCGCAGGCTTGACCACGTCTGAGTCGTCGAATAGCTGACGCCGGTCACCCGCTCGAACACTGTCGCGATTCGAGCGAGCGTCCAGAGTTCGGTGGGAAAGCCGTTTGTCAACGGCCATTTGAAATTCCCCATGGGCGGCCAGGAAAAGTCCCCGGACACGGTCATCGATCTCCCCGGATATGGCCACCAAATTCCCCACGTGGCAATGGTGTGAGTCATCTGCCGAGGGGCTTCACCCCCTTGCCGCTGGTGGCGTCTTGTAGACGGATCGATTCGCCCGACGTCTGCACGACGTGGGCGTGATGTAACAGCCGATCGACGAGTGCCGTGGCCAAACTCGGGGGCATCAGCTCATCAAATCCCGAGGGGTGGAGATTCGAGCTGATGGCGACGGAGCGACGTTCGTAGGCGCCGTCGATGACGCGATAAAGACCCTCGGCGGCGTCTTCGGAGATGGGGAGCAGTCCAATGTCGTCAATCACGATGACGTCGGCTCGCAAGATCGGCGCGAGGCCCTTGGCGACGGTGTCGTCAATGCGATGTCGACGCACCACGAGTCCGAGGTCTTCAATGGAGTACCAGATCACCGTCTTCTTGGCGTCGACGGCGCTCTGTCCGAGAGCCTCGAGCAAGTGCGACTTGCCGGTGCCCGAGGGCCCACAGATCACCAGGTTCTCGTGACGATCGACCCATTCCAGGCTGGCCAGGGCTCGCTGGGTGGCTGGTGACACCGATGAACGCTGCTCCTGCCACGCGTCGAAGGTCTTGCCCGTGGGAAAACCCGCTCGACGACGACGGTTCTCGGTCATTGAAGAATCGCGTCCCTGCACCTCGGCCTCGAGCAGGACACGCACGACTTCGGCCGGATCCCAGCGCTGGGCCTTCGCGGTGGCGAGCACTTCACTCGCACTCTGGCGCAGGTAAGGCAGGCGCAGCCGTCGGCAAAGTTCAATGACCTCGAGTGATGTGGTGGCTTCGCTCATGTGGCATCACCCAACCCGGCCCATCCGCCGGTCCCGGGTTGTAGGGAGTGATCCTCACCGATGCGACGTCGAGGCGGTCGTCGAGCCGATAACACCGAGTGCAGGTCACCGTCAGCGAAACGCCCCTCGAGGGCACAGAGTCCGAGCGCCTCATCGAGTGGACCTCGCTCGATGCGCATGCTGAGTTCGAGCGCTTCTTTGAGTCGACGTTCGATATTCGCCGCGCCGACGGCTGCCATCTCGGTGAGATATCGCTGCGCCCCTTCGCCAATGGCCAAGAAGTCGGCCTCGAACTTGTTGTTCGCGGCGGGCGTTCGCTGCACCGAGCGAGGACGATCGGGGTAGTGCGCATCGACAAGCGTGATCTGTCCCTTGGTGCTCGCCGCGTGGCGCGCGGCCTCGTAGGGGCCGTCGGGTCCGAGTGCGGTGATGACGACCTCGTCGGCGTCGCGACGCGCGTAGACGATTTCCTCACAGAGCTGGTAGGGAACCGAATAACGCGCCCCTTCGAAGGAAATGAGCGAGGACCACGACACGACGCGCGTCTGTCCGAGGGCCACGCTGTAGGGGTGGGTGGGCACCTGGTGCAAGAACTCGCGCTCGCGCTCGAGACGATCGGTGGGCCGTTCGTTCGTTTCGCGGTGCACCCGGGTGTTAAAGCGCGTCGAGGCCGCTTCGCACGCGGCCTCGAGTTGGGCGAAGGTGTCGTAGTCCGCCACCAGGTTGTCGGGTCGAGGTAGGACGTCGGCCTTGGCGAGCTTGACCGATGACTCCGAGCCGCCCTTGGACTCGGGGTCGGCCACCACGCAGGTGTGAATGGCGACACCGTAGTAGTGGGCGAGACCGACTATTTCGCGGTTGCGCACCGCAATGCCGGCGACGTGCCTTGTCGTCACCGTCTTCTCGTTATCGGTCAGGACGTAGGTTGGCGCCCCACCCATCAGTCGAAACGTGCGGTCCAGGGCCGAGAACACCGACGGCATCGTCTTGTCGTGCAGGGCCATCACCACCCGGAATCGACTCCACGCGAGCCACGCACAAAACAGCGTCGTGGGTTCTCCACCCACCCGTGGACCCTGTCCGTAGTCGTATTGCAGCCACATCCCCGGTTCCGTGACCCAGGGCTTGTAGATGCGATGCATGGAGCGGCCAAAGTCGGCCTTCAACGCGGCGACCACGCGACGCGTGGTGCGCTCGGACCCCTCAAAGCCCATCGCGAGGAGTTTCTGGTGCACCACGTCGGCGCGCACTGCGCCGCCCGAGCGCTGAACCCATTCGGCGATCTTGTCCGCGAACGGATCAGCGATGGTCGTTCGTTGGAAACTGGCGGTGGGGTCGAGTCCCGCCGATCTCGCCGCCACGTATCGACGCACCGTTTGATGGTCGACGCCGCACAAGGCCGCGGCCGAACGGTAGGAATGGGTGAGGTCGAATGCCTCGAGAATATTCGGCTCTCCTGCCTAATGTGTGGGTGCCAAATCGAGCCGCAAAACGAGCAACGCCAACTCCTGTCTAGGTTCTTGAGTACTTGAAGCTGAAGAAAACTGAACGAGGAGATTGGCGTGCTCAACGCAAGCGTATGGCGTCACGCGCTCGGTGTCGACCGGGCGACTGTGATCGAGTCGGTGGCCTTCGACGAGGAAGCGCAGTCGGTGGTGATTCACGTTCGGCCTCGTCGTCACACTAAGCGGCGCTGCGGGATCTGCGGGTGCCGGGCGCCGGGCTACGACCAAGGAAAGGGGCGGCGCAACTGGCGGGCGATGGATCTGGGGGTCTTGGTGTGTCACCTGCAGTCCGACGCCCCGCGGGTGAAGTGTCCCACTCACGGTCCCACGGTCGCCCAGGTGCCCTGGGCCCGTCACGGCGCCGGCCACACCCGCCACTTCGACGACCAGGTGGCCTGGCTCGTGACCCACACCTCGAAGTCCGCGGTCGCGGAGTTGATGCGCGTCTCGTGGCGCAGCGTCGGCGCGATCATCACCCGTGTCGTGGCCGACGCTCGCGCTGCGAAGGACCCCTTCGAGGGACTCCGCCGCATCGGGATCGACGAGATCAGCTACCGGCGCGGACACAAGTACTTGACCGTGGTCGTCGACCACGACAGCGGGCGACTCGTCTGGGTCGCGGTCGGGCGGGACAAGGCGACCCTCGAGTCGTTCTTCGATCTCCTGGGTGCGGAGCGATCGTCCCTGATCTCCTTGGTGAGTGCCGACGCGGCCGAATGGATCGCCACCGTGGTCGCGCAGCGATGCGTGAACGCGACACTCTGTGCGGACGCGTTCCACATGGTCGCGTGGGCGACCAAGGCCCTCGACGAGGTGCGAAAGGGCATCTGGCGCCTCGCCAGACAAATCGGTGCCCCCAACCTCATCGCGCACTTGAAGGGCTGCCGCTACGCGCTGTTGAAGAATCCCGAGCATCTCACCGACAACCAGCAACAGGGACTCGCCCGGGTGGCGTCGGTGAACAAGACCTTGTACCGGGCCTACCTCTTGAAAGAGCAGTTCCGCCTCGTCTTCCAACTACGAGGGCGCGAGGCCGTGCGGGCACTCGACGCGTGGTGCAGTTGGGCCAGGCGGTGCCGCATCCCCGCGTTCGTCGAGCTCTATCACCGCATCGTGAAGCACCGCGACGCCATCGTCGCGACACTGACCAACGACGGGCTGTCCAACGCACTGGTCGAAAGCACCAACACGAAGCTGCGCCTGCTCACCCGCATGGCCTACGGGTTCAAGTCCACCGATAATCTCATCGCGCTGTGTCTGCTCGATCGCAGTGGCTACTGCCCGCCGCTACCAGGGCGGGGCCGCTGCTCAACGTCGGCGCTTGCGCCGCTTGGCTGAACGGGCCTTGGGCGGCGTCCCCGGCGGGGTGAAGCGGCCCGTCGCCCGGGGTCGCGGGGGGAAACCTGGGCCCAAGATGGCGTCGCGCTGAGCGATTGGTCGGGAGTTGAAATCGGTGATGAACGCGTCGACTGACGCCCGATCGTCGAGGCGGACTCCTTCGGACTGTGCCGTCATCCACATACGCTTGCCAAAGCTGTAGCGAGAAGCGTCGGCCATGTTGTGGCGGAACTGCTCCTCGATTGTGTCCAGATGGTCGACCAGCACGTCGGCCGGGTCGCTGTGGGGATCGAGCAATCCGGTCTCGTCCAAGAAACGGATGAAGGTCTTGGCCTCATCAAGGACGTCTGTGAGATCGTCGTCGTCGGCGATCACCTTGGAGGGGTGCAACTCGAGATAGACGTCATCGAGGTCTTCGCGGGTCCATCGGGTCAGATGTCCGTCGAGAAAGGCCCACTTGTAGTGGATCGGTGCCTCACCGGCGTCCTTCTCAACCGCGGCGCCAACCGCTTCACGCCACTGCGCAAAGCGCTTCTTCAGTTCCCTACGAGCAAACTCGTAGTCCTCTTTGCTCTCGGGCGACCAATCAGGGGTGGTTCGTGGCACCGCACCATCATTACCGGCTCCACTCAGATCAACGGGTCGAACTCTCGCAACTGGTGAAACCAGACCCACACATTAGGCAGGAGAGCCGAATATTCATGACAATTTCCTTTGACAACATGGATGTGGTCCCTCCTCGGGTTAGTGGTCAGATGTCACTGCCACGTTTCTCGAGGAGGGGCTTCAAATTAGGGATACTTCGCGTTGGTCGGAATC
>JAJZSX010000230.1 GCA_021849435.1 Actinomycetes bacterium
ATCCCGGCGGGTCGATCGCGCCAACCGGCGTTGGTGGGGGGGATCGTCACGGTGGCCTCCTGGACACGAGTCCGCGTCTGTTATTGTTCTAGTTAATAGTAGAAGAATAGACGGCCCCGGGGCCGGAAGGGTAGGGACCATGGCCACACTCGACGTTCGACCACTGCTCGCGGACGGCCTCGAGCCGTTCGACCAGATCATGAGTGCCGTGGGTCAGCTGAGCCCGGGCGAGGACCTCGTGATCGTCGCGCCCTTCGAGCCCGTCCCCTTAGAGGGGGTGCTCGGTAGCCAGGGTTTCGCCTTTGACGCCGTCGAGATCGGCGACGGCGACTGGCGTGTCACGTTCTCGAGGCCCGCGTGAGTGCCGACGTGGGGCGCGCCGCTCGGCTCGCGAGTGCCGGGCGCGAGTTCGACTGGGCCTGGCGGGCGCTCGCTGAGGTGATCGACCCCGAGCTGGGTCTCGACATCGTCTCACTCGGCCTCGTCTACGACGTCGTGAGAGAAGGCGACCGGCTGGTCGTCGCGATGACGCTCACGACGCCCGGATGCCCAGCGTCGGAGACCCTGCCGGCGATGGCGCGCGCGGCCCTCGTGGAGGCGGGTCCGCAGGGTACCGACCCGGACGTTCGCCTGGTGTGGTCGCCCCCGTGGGACCTGTCCATGATCGACGAGGTCGCTGCGGCGAGGGCCGGTCTCAGAGTGCGGCGCTAGTCGTGGCCCGCCAGATCTCGCTCCAGCGCGTTTACGACGAGACACCCCGGGGCGCGCGCGAGTATCGCGTGCTCGTCGACCGGCTCTGGCCGCGTGGGCGCCCCAGGGAGTCGATCGACTACGACGAGTGGGACAAGGACATCGCCCCGAGTCCTGATCTGCGCAGGTGGTACGGACATGAGATCGAGCGATTCGCCGAGTTCTCTCGCCTCTATCAGGATGAGCTCGCGTGCGGAGTCGCCGCCGAGCACGTGGCGCGTCTGCGCGCGAGCGCCCGCGAGCATCACGTCGTGCTGCTCACGGCGAGTCGCGACCTCGACCACTCGCACGCGAAGGTCCTCAGTGACGTCCTGCGCGCTCGGTGACATGTAGCGCGGCCCACTCGATATAGTTGATCTAGTTACAACTAGAAATAATAAGTAGCGGCCGCGGCCGGCGAAAGGACGACATCATGACCGAGGGAAACGACGTCGCGTACGGACAGATGCTCGCTCACCACAGCGAGCTGGTGGAGAACGTGTTGCGCCGCGTGGTAGCGCTCGAGACGGCGGTAGCCGAGTCGTCCCCTTTCGAGGAGGTGAAGGTCGACCTCCTCACCTACGTGGTCGACGAGGTCCTGCCTCACGCCTTGGCTGAGGAGTTGACGGTCTACGCGAGCGCCGCGCGACGCGAGGGCGTGGCGGCCACCGTCGAGCACATGGTTAGCGAGCACCGTACGCTCGCTCTCGAGGTTGAAGGTCTCGCCCGGGCGGCGAGCGGGGTCGATGCGGTCGCGCACGCGCGCGGCTTCTTTGATCTCTTCGACGCGCACGTCACGCGCGAGAACGAGGTGCTGCTCGCGCCAATGGTAGGTGACGACGAGGTGGATCTCGCGGCGCTGCTGAGCGCGATGGGCCAGTTGATTCACCACCACTCTGACGACGCCGTGCAGCTGCGCGTCGAGCGCGCGGACCACGAGTCCCTGGTGGTGCGGACGCTGATCGACGCGACACTGTCGCTGGCGCGAGCGGGCGAGGGGGAGCGGGCGTGCTCGCTCGCAGCCCGAGCCTGGGCGGCTCTTCGTATGGCCCGTCCCGACCTCGCCGACGAGGTGAACCGGGCGATGCACCGCCTCGTTCGCGTGAGCGGCGCGAGCGCGCAGACGACGTCCTCTGGGGAGTCGTCGGCGGAGGACATTGTGCTCGACGTGCGCCCCCTCGTGCCGCGCGAGCGCCACGAGACGATCTTTCAGACGTTCGACGACCTTCGCGCGGGTACTGGCTTCCTGCTCGTGAACGACCACGACCCGCGACCGCTGCGCTATCAGTTCGAGGCCGAGCACGCCGGCGAGTTCACCTGGGACTACCTCGAGAGCGGACCGCGCGTGTGGCGCGTGCGCGTCGGACGCGTCCGCTAGATCGATCCGATTCAGTCCACGGCCTAGGGTGTCGCGGTGACGTTGCTCTGGACCTTCGTGCTCTTCACTCACGTGACGGCGGCGGTCTTTTGGGTTGGCGGCCAGCTCATGCTCTCGTTCGTGGTGCTGCCGGCGTTTCGCCGACTGGCGCCGCCACCTTTGGTCGCCCAGGTAACGATCGCCGCCGCCCGGCGATTCGCGCGCATCGCCAATCGCGGACTCTTGCCCGTGTTGGTGGTGAGCGGACCACTGCTCGCCTGGCACGACGGCGTGCGTCCCTCGACGATCGACGCGACGGTCTTCGGTCAAGTCCTCGAGGTCAAGATCGTCCTCGTCCTCGTGGTGGTGGGCCTCGCGCTCACCCACGGGGTCACGGCGAAGCGCTTGTCGCGACGCGGCTCGCGACGCCTGGGCCTCGTCACGATGGGACTGTCGGTCCTGATCCTGGGCTTCGCCGCCGCGCTCGCGGTCCTGCCGTCGCCGAACTAGAAGAACTGACTGCAACGCGACGCGTATAGGTGTCAGCGACTGGCGACTGGCGACAACCACGACCCTCGTGATCGTTCGCGTGACTTCGTTGTCCATTACGAAACGTGTCGAGTAATCCATCCCATTATGTAATGGTCGCGTTAATCTCTTCCAACAACGAGCTCGGGGGAGACAATGACCACTGAAACGCAACTGCAACGCAATGCGATCGGCCTGCGCGAGGTGGTCTTCCAATCGATTTGCTCGATGGCGCCAGGTGCCGCGATCGCTGCTTCGATTCCGTTCGGTGCACCTCTCGCGGGTGGCGCGCTTCCTCTTGCCGTAATCTTCGCCTTTGTGGGGATCTTCTTCACCGCCTCGAGCATCGGTCAGTTGGCCAAGCACATCCCTTCGTCGGGATCGGTGGCCACCTACAGCGCGATTGGGCTACGTCCGTGGGTGGGTTTCCTCGTCGGCTGGGGTTACGCGGCGGTGGAAGTTCTGATCGTGCCGCTGGTCATGCTCCAGCTCGGCTACACGGTCGCGGGAGAGTGGAACTCGAAGGTTCACTCTTTTCCTTTGGGTAGTTGGTGGGTATTCACGGCACTAGGTACCATTCTCGTCTGCTACACCGTGTGGCTGGGTATCCGCACATCGGCGAAGACCGCAACGATCCTGGGTTTCGTGGAGATCGCGGTGTTCGCTTTACTTTCGATTGTTCTGATCGTCAAGGCCGGGGGACACAACACGCTTGCGGTGTTCACCCCCAAGTACGCGACTGCGGCGGGCTTTCACGGCTGGAGTGGTGTGATCGCGGGTTCGGTGTTCACCCTCCTGGCCTTCTCGGGGTTTGAGGCGGCCGCTCCCATGGCCGAAGAGACCGAGAATCCGCGGCGCAATGTCCCTCGCGCCATCATGATCGCGACAGTCTGCATCGGCGTCCTCTACGCGTTCTCCACCTACGCAGCCGATGTCGCCTACGGGCCGAGCAGGTTCACGGGATTCGCGGCCTCGGCCAACGGCGTGCCGTGGGATGGACTCGCGAACTCGGTGTCGATCGTGTTCTGGGCGCTCGTGCTCTTCGCCATCATCAACTCGACCCTCGCGAACGCCATCGCGGGCACCAACGTGTTTACTCGCACGGCCTTCGCCTTCGGCCGCGCTGGGGCCTTTCCGAAGTCGCTGGCCAAGCTCAATGAGAAGCACCGTTCACCGCAGAACGCGCTGATCATCCAGTTGATCTTGGGTCTGGTGATCGCGCTGGCCTTGGGGGCGAAGTACGGGCCGACCACGGCGTTTGGCATTGTGGCGACTGGCCTCGTCGTCGTAGTGGTCGTCGTGTACGCGATCACCAACTTGGCCTGCATCGGATACTTTGCTAAGCACCGCCGCGAAGAGCGCCACGCGGGGTTGCACATCGTAGTGCCGATCCTCGGCTTTATCTTCCTAGTGCCGGGATTCATGAACGCGGCCGGCATCACGGGAGTGCCCGGGCTCAAGTTCGTGTCCGCACTTCCGGCGCCCTTGTCTTACGGTGCGTGGGCTATGGGAGCGTGGGCAATCGTTGGCCTCGTGTCGCTGCTAGTCCTTCGATCCAAGTCGCCAGACTCTGTTGACGCGGTCGCCTTCGTCCACGAATAGAAGCAGCGACGTTGCTCTCGCTGATGCGGGAGGTACCGGCAATAGTGTGATTCAACGAGGGATGGAGTGCTCATGAGTACTGAATTCACCACTGTTCTGAACTACGAGATGGACCACGATGGTGATCCCAGCCGCCTTGTTTACACTTTCGGCGGTGCCGAGCCTCGTGCCTCGATTTCGCCCGGTCAGGTGTTGGACACGTCAAGTCTGGACTGTTTCGCTGGGGCGATCCACTCGGTTGATGACCTCGTAAGCGAAGTATGTGATCATCGATTCCTCAACCCTCAGACGGGGCCGTTTTACGTCGAAGGTGCGCAGCCGGGCGATGTATTGGCGGTGCACTTCGCAAGCATCGAACCACGTCACACGCTGGGTTTCTCGACCACGGTGCCGCTTTTCGGGGCGCTGACGGCGAACGGCTTTACCCAAATGCTGCACGCACCGTTGCCGGAAATGACCTGGGTATATCGCATCGATAAGGAGAAGCGCACCGTGCGCTACGAAGCGAGAGAGTCGGACGCGA
>JAJZSX010000231.1 GCA_021849435.1 Actinomycetes bacterium
AGACGAACGCGACGCGACGGCGCTCTACGACCTGCTCGAGCACGAGGTCCGACCGACGTTCTTCGCGCGCGACGCGAACGGCATCCCCGTGGCGTGGATCGCGATGATCCGCGCGTCGCTGCGCAGCCTCGCGCCGACCTACAGCACGGCGCGCATGCTGCGCGACTACCGCGAGCGCATCTACGACCCCGCGAGCTGAGCTGTTCAGCCCCGAGGCGCGAACGCGTACTCCGGGCGCTGGCCGGCCTTGATCTCCTCGCGCACGAGGAACTGGGCGAGCGACAGGTCCTCGGCGTGGGTGACGCCGATGCAGCGCGAGCTCGTGAGCAGCGCGTCCACCACGATGCCGTCGTGGGCCATGACCTCAGCCACGAAGGTGGGCAGCAGGACCTCGGGGTCGCCGTCTCGGTACTGGGCCATCGCGCGGTGCATCAGCGGCCAGATCGACGGCTGGAAACCCCAGAGGTTCATCGAGACCCGAGTCGTCGGGTCGAGGTAGTAGGGCGAGAGGTCGTCGTCGGCCGCCAGCCCCTCGGGCGTGAAGTGGACGTTGCGTCGCTCGACGATCTTGACGAGTTGGCCGTTTGCGATCTCGCACGTGCCGCGCGAGACGGGCAGGTCGCCGACGAGGGAGTTCTCGAGCTCGTAGGCCACCAGGCAGTTCGTCGAGTGCCCCGACAGGTGCGCACAGAGCGACGCGAAGGCGTCGCGACCGTAGAGGTCGTCGGCGTTGGAGACAGCGAAAGGCGTCGACGGATCAATGAGGGGCGCGGCGGTGAGGACGGCGTCGACGGTGCCGCGCAGCTTGTCCTGGAAGGCGTAGGAGACCCGGTGCTCCTTGGGCCAGAACGTCTCGACGTGGGTCTGGATGGTGGGGCCGGTATCGCGATTGATCACGATCACGATCTCGTCGAAGCCGCCGGCGAACGCGTCGGCGGCGATCATGTCGATGACGCCCTCGCCGTGGCGTCCGATCGGGGCGAGTTGCTTCAAGCCGCCGTAGCGGCGGGCCCGTCCTGCGCCCAGTATGACGAGGGTCGGCCCGCTCACCCCCCCAACGTAACCACTGGGCGCGGGTGCGTCAATCACGATCGGCGAGCTCGCCGCAGCGAGCTCGTCGCAGCGACCGTGTCGACGCTGCGTCGAGGACTGCGTCGTCGGGTCACGCGGGCTTTTGCCCCCAGGCCGAGACCATTGGTGAAGTCGCGAGGTCGAGCCGACCCGCCGAGACGTTCGCGAGGTGTCGTTCGATCTCTTCGGGCGTCGCGAGTCCGGCTTCGAGCAGTCGGTACCGGATCTGTTCGATCGTGGCGCGCTCGAGTTCAGTACACGCTGGACCGCCCATCGGGAAGAACGCGTCGGACTGCACTCGTTCGAGTCCAACCGAACGCAAGAGTCGCGGCAGGGTCCTTCCGAAGGCGAGGTCCACCCCCCGCTCGGCCATCAGCGTGCGAAACGACGCCTTGAGCCGGTTCGCGAGGCGCTCGGCGTCACCGACCTCGTCGGGACAGACGAGCGGCTGGAGCCCGGGGTCGGCCTCCTCTACGAGCAGCCAGCCCCCGGGGCGCAGGGCCTCGACCATCGTGGCGAGCGCTCGCTCGCGACGCCTGACGTGCACGAGGACCAGGCGGGCGTGGACGAGGTCGAAGTCACCGCCGGGGGCCGGATCGGCACCGACGTCGTGGCGACGCACCTCGACCGATTCGCCGAGGTCGTGAAGCCAGGTGGTGTCGATGTCGGTCGCGAGGACGGTCGTCGCGGTGCGCGAGGCGATCCACGCGGGCACGCTCGGTCCGCCCGCCCCGACCTCCCAGACCCGCCAGCCGAGGTCGAGTCCGAGCGCATCGAGGTGGCGGAAGGTCGAGGCATTGAACAGCGAGGCGAGGGCGTCGAAGCGCTGGCCGGCTTGCACCTGTTGGTTGTCGAGCAGGTAGTCGTCACCGGACACCAGCTGATACTAGGGACCAGGGACCGTCACGGTTGAATCCGTGTCGCAACGACGCCTCGGCCCCGAGGTGCACGGGGGCGTCCAACGGTGTAGGCAAGGGTCGTGCCCTGGTTGAGCATCGCGCACCGTGCCGATGCGGCGTCGCCTCATCGTTCGTCGTCGCATCGGCGGCGCGGGGGCATCGCGGCCCTCGCCGTCGCGCTCGTCGCATCCTCGGTCACACTCGGTGCGGTGGCTCGTGCACGCGTAACGGGACCGTCGCCGGCGCCCGCGGACCTCGCGTCCGCGTCGACGTCGCGCTACGCCATCGGCGCGACAATGCCAGCGTTCAAGCTCTCGCGGCTGCAGATGCTCAGTGCGCGCGTCGGTGTCGGCGTCGCCCCGATCGTCACCTTCAGCGGTCAACTTCGTCGCGGGTACGTGGTGCGCACCGACGATGGCGGTGCATCGTGGCGCGTGACGGGGGTCTTCCCGCCGGGTGTCTATCCGTGGACGACCGCCTTCATCACAACAAGGGTCGGCTACGCGATCTACAGCACGGGCGCGCTCTACACCGCTGACGCGGGGCGCACGTGGGCGGCCGTCGCCACGACCGGCGGGCCGCTCTCGATCAGCGTGCGGGGCCGCGTCGCGTGGCTGTTCGTCGAGCGCTGCCACCACGCCATGCGCGGGCCGTGCATCACCCAACTCGACGTCTACGACGTGGGGGCCGTCTCGCCGACGTCGGTCGCGAGCGTGCCGCGTGACCAGCCGTTCGCGAGTCAGGTCGGCCCCTCGTCGGGGTACGTCTTTGGCAGCGGCGCCACGAGTGACGGGGTGTTCGCCACGCTCAACGACGGGCGCACGTGGCGCCCGGTCGCAGGTCCCTGTCGAACCGGCGTCTCGGGTGGCGCCGCGGTGTCGTTGACCCATCTGTTGCTCTTCTGCGGTGTGGCGTCGACCACGCTCTACGTCTCCCGTGACGGCGGTGCGACGTGGCAACGGCGCAACGCGCCCTCGGGTGGCGGGTTCGAAGCGGCGAGCGGATCCTCGGGTTCGTATCTCTGGCAGTTCAACTCGGCGTTGTGGGAGAGCCACGACGGAGGCCGCACGTGGCAATCGGTTACCAACGTGCGCCTCGGACCGAGTGGAGCGATCGCCACCTACGGCGCCCACGATGCGTGGCACGCGGTGCCTGGCCACGGGATTTATCGCACGACGAACGGCATCACGTGGACGCTTCTGCGGTGACCACGTCGCTGGTTGTTCCCTCGTTTTCGTCCGTGACGCGGACCGCGGGTTTCTACCGCTCGTTGTCCGGCAACGGGCGAGACGGGGTGACGAGGTCACTGGGCGCTAGGGTGACTCGACCGGGGGAGGGTTAACGGGTGCCAGTTCACCGATCGGGTTCGCCACGTGACGGTGCGTCGTGGATGACGTCGTAGCGGCCGGGTCTCGATTCGCGCGCGCGTCGCGAGTCTCACGGCTGGTGCTCGGTCGCATGAAGGTTGACCGCGTGAGCGTCGCCGCGGGCGCGTTCGCGTATCGGTGGTTTCTGTCGATCTTTCCGCTCATCATCGCGCTGCTCGGGGTCGCATCACTCGTCACGGTGCCGCACCGCCTCATCGCCAACCTCATCCACGGCGTCACGGTCGCGTTGCCGTCGGGCGCGGCCAGCGTGCTCACCGAGTCGATCACGAACGCCCAACGACACGCGGGCGCGGGCGTGACGACCACGGTTCTCGCGAGTGTGGTCGCCCTGTGGAGCGCGACGTCGGGGATGGTCGTCGTGGAGGAGGGCCTCGACATGGCCTTCGGCCTGTCGACGGATCGGTCGTTCCTCGTCCGTCGGCTGATCGCCCTGCCTCTGCTCGTCGCTTCGGTGGTGCTCGGCGGCGTCGCCTCAGCGCTCGCGGTCTTCGGTGCGCAGCTGGGTCGACTGTTCGGTGACCTCGTGCCGATCCACGGCGAGCTCTTCACCGTCTCCTGGGACGTGCTCCGGTGGCTCGTGGCGCTGTTTCTCATGAACCTGCTGCTGTCGGTCTTCTACTACCTCGCGCCCAATCGCCGGTCACGGTGGCGGTGGACGAGCGCCGGCACCGTGGTTGCCACGGTGACCTGGGCGTTGGTGTCGCTCGGCTTCTCGCTCTACACGTCCGCCTTCGGCTCATTCGGCTCGACCTACGGCGCATTCGCCGGCGTCGCGATTCTGATCTTCTGGCTGTACCTGTCGGGACTGGCGATCCTGATGGGTGCCGAGGTCGACGCGGCGGTCGCGTCCAACGGCGAGGCGCGACACTGAGACTTCCCACCGAGGTCGCTCGAGCCCCGGGTGGCGCTCTCAATCGAAAGCGATCCATGTCGCGTGCGGGCTGTTGGATCGGCGGCGATCCGTGCGGACGGTGGACCTACGCCAGGGTGAGCTCGTCGAAGCTCGCGACGACGACGAGACCGGTCGCGCGCTCGGCCAGTCGGGTGTCGCCGGCGACGAGCTTGTCGGCTTGGAGCCGGGTGACGGCCACGTATTCGGCGTCGGCGAGGTCGTCCCAGCCGTGGGCGAGCGCGAGATCCCACGCCGTTCGCCGGGACACGCGGTCCCCGAGTAGGCGGACCTTGAGCGCCGTCATGCGCTCGTGCAGGACGAGAGCGTCGCGTTCTTCGAGCGTGCCATCACGTATCTGAGCCAGCAGGATCTCGAGGGCCCCTGTCCGCAGGCTATTCGGGGCGACCAGGTGGTGGCTGGCTGGAAGCGTCACGGACCGTGCGACGAGACGCACCAAGGTCGG
>JAJZSX010000232.1 GCA_021849435.1 Actinomycetes bacterium
GCGAGTGACTGCTAACATCGTTAGACCGTTGGGGGTATAGCTCAGTTGGTAGAGCGCTTGACTGGCAGTCAAGAGGTCAGGGGTTCGAATCCCCTTACCTCCACCAAGCGAACAAAGGGGTTTCGGGGTCCCCGATCCTCGACTCCACCCTCAGGTGTTAGCAGTTTGTTGCGATTCGAGAGATACGGCTCTAGTTCCTCAAGGCCCTCAGTCCCGTCAACTGATGCTCCGAGCATTCAATGACTCTCGTGGACCGCGGCCCAACCACCAATTTCGACTTCCCATGACCGAATGAGGCCCCTCACCATCGCCACGGACTCGACCGACCCCTCCGTCGGCTCAAGATGTCAAACACGAGACCAATCGCGGCACCCAGAACAATCACCATGACGTAGAACGCAGTCAGCGATCCTCGCGCCATGACGAACGCCACTGCGCACGTTGCACCACCGACGATGGCAACCGTCGCCATACTTCGCCATGAGAAGCTCAATGATGCATCCCGTGGATTACTCTCCTTCTTGCCCCTTGTACCTGCGTCGTGCGATCCCATGCGGCCACCTTGGTTCGATTCCACACGTAGACGCCATCAACCGCAAGCGGCACTTTGCCCAATGACATCCGGGCGTCGGGGCACCATCCGACAAGAGCAGCCTATGTCTCAACCAACGCAGAAGACCGACCAATCGCGCAGGTCCAAGTCGTGTGGCCAGTGGTAACATTCGGCATAGTACGGCGATGGAGCTCGCCGGAATCGCCGCACTGGCTAATGGCTCCTGTTGAGACCCTACGGGGTGAAGGCAGGGCTACGTGTTGGCAAACTCCCTCCGCAATCCGGCAATCGCAATAGTCTCGCGGGTCACGCTCTTGGATCTGTCCGGGGCACGTGCCTATCGAGCGGGCAAACCCCGAATGACTTTTTTCGCGCCGACGGCATCGCGATATCACCGACTACTCCGGTTCCCACACTCTCTTAAGCGCCCACGGCCTTCAGGTACCCACGTCACAAGGAGTGCGCACTATGAGAAGTGACGACATCGAAGTTATCGTCGAGATTCCCGCCGGCGGACAGAACAAGTACGAGTACGACCACGTACGACACGTCATACGCCTGGATCGACCGCTCCTGTCAGCCGCGTCGTATCCCGTCGACTACGGCTTCATTCCCGACACCCTGGCCGAGGACGGCGACCCCCTGGACGCCCTCGTTCTCCTCCATCAAGCCACGTTTCCCGGTTGTCACATCACCTGTCGCCCCGTGGCGCTCTTTCAGATGATTGACGAACACGGACCTGACGACAAGGTCGTCTGTGTACCGACGAGTGATCCCCGCTGGGCTGACGTGCGCGACGTCAACCACGTGCCCGCGCTCCTACGCGGCACAATCGAACAGTTCTTCTCGGTCTACAAACTGTTAGAACCCGGCAAGTGGTCACAGACTCGTGGTTTTACAGATGTCGACGCCGCGTGGCGCGAGATTGACGCCTCGCGGTCACGCCTTGAGGACACCGAGCAACACCGATGAGTCTTCGAATAGGCCACACGGCGCCACCATCGAGGCCCCTCTTTGACACCACGGCCTCTCCGGACTCGTTCTTGCCCACAAGTGACCCAGTCAACGGATACTCCGGCCTGCTCTCACCAAGCGGTGGTTCCCCATTGGGTGGCGATCCAGCCGACGCACGGGTGCTCGCCGATCTGAACCTCGACCAGATCATCGTTGGAGTCTGCGAGGGATGGGAGGGCGCCGACGCCATAGCCCAACTCTTGCGCGACCCTCCACGGGACCTCGACGTCATCGAACTCAGACAGCACGTCTTCCGGGATCTGGAGGACCCGACACTTCAACTTCAGATCCGTCACGTCCTCGTCCAGCTTCGCGATGTGCACACCCACTTGAGCCAACTGGACAAGATGCGGTCGGCCCCTCAGCGCGATGCCTGGTTCCTCGACGCGACTTCTCTCTACCTCGATGCTGTCAACAAACTCGCTGATTCTCTAAATGACACGCCACTGCGCTCTTCGGGCCTGCTGAGCCTGAGAGATGTATTGGCCGCCTACCGATCCGATTCGGTTTTTGAGTCATTCACGGCAGACGTGAATGGAATCCGTCAGGCACTCGACAACATCGAGTACTCAGTTCGCATCGACGGACTACACGTCGAGGTGAGTCGCTACAACGGCGAGCCCGACTACAGCGATGCCGTGCTGGCGACGTTTGATCGCTTCAAACAGGGTGCGGCTAAGGACTACCGCGTCGCCTATCGTTTCTGGCCAAGTATGAATCACGTCGGGGAGCGGATCCTCGAGCTAGTCGCGCAACTCTTTCCCGACACCTTCTCCACCTTGGCAGACTTCCGTGTCCGCCACACAGAGTTCTTCGCCCCAGCGCTGCGCCGATTCGAGCAAGAAATCCAGTTCTTCCTGGCGTATCTCGACTTCCTCGCTCCACTACGCCGAACTGGCCTCAGCGTGTGCTATCCACAGGTCACGTCCACCAAAGAGATTCACGTCACATCGACCTTCGATCTGGCGCTAGCCACGAAGCTTCTATCCCGGGAAGATCGGATCGTCACTAACGATCTCACTCTCAGAGACGGCGAGCGAATCATCGTCATCTCTGGTCCGAACCAGGGAGGCAAGACCACCTTCGCGCGCACGTTCGGCCAACTCCACCACCTGGCTCGCACCGGTTGCCCGGTTCCCGGCTCACGGGCGCGGCTCTTCTTCTACGACCGGATCTACACCCATTTCGAGCGCGAAGAGGACCTAGAACGGCTTTCTGGCAAACTTGAAGACGACCTCACTCGAATCAAGTTGACGCTGCTCGCGGCAAACTCTGACAGCGTCATCATCCTCAATGAGATCTTCTCCTCTACGACCCTTCACGATGCTCAGTTTCTCGGACGCAAGGTGATGGACAAACTCGTCGAGCTCGACGTGTTGGGCGTATACGTCACCTTCGTGGTGGAGCTCGCGAGCGTCGCCCCCTCGGTCGTCAGCATGGTTAGCACGATCAACCCGGATCAACCGGACCAGCGGACCTTCAATATCATCCGAGCCCCCGCAGACGGATTGGCCTTTGCCCTGGCCATCGCCGACAAGCACGGGTTGACCTACGAACGTTTAAAGGCGCGTCTGATCCGATGAAGGCCCACTTGCTCTATCCCGACGCCGACTTCAACTTCGCGGCCAATCTGGCACCAACGACGGGTGCCGTCATACAAGATCTCGAACTCGCCACGATCCTCGACGCCATGGCCCAGGGCGATGACTTCTTTCGAGAAGTGGCAACCAGTGTTCTACTGACGATGATCCACGAGCCGAGCGTCGTGCGCCACCGTCAGGAGGTACTCGCCGACTGCCTAGCTCACCCCGACATAGTGCGTCGGGTCTACGCCACCGTGATGGGCGCATTCGAGGACCGCCGCGGTCTGTGGGGTTATTCGTCACGCAACCCTGGTCCCATCCTCTTCAATGCGCTGAAACAACTTGATCTCTTCATCACGCGACTTCGCGAATTGCGCCGTGTTGCCGACGATCACATCAATGACGTCCGGTCACCCGGCTTAAAAACACTCTTCACTTCACTGCAGACCGACCTCAGCGACGAGTACTTCGCGGAGATGGAAGATCATCTACGTCAACTCCGCTTCCGTGAAGGCGTCCTGCTCAGCATGCAACTCGCCCGTGACAACACCGGGCGCGACTACGTCCTGCGCTCGCCTGAGCGCCGAAGGCTCGGGTGGTGGGGTCGCTTGACCCGCTCACCACGCGACGCGCTTTCCTTCTCCGTCGCGCCCCGCGACGAGGCGGGAGGACAAGCTCTCGCAGAGATCACGAGTCGGGGCATCAATCTCGTCGCTAACGCCGTAGCGCAGTCCGCCGACCACATTCTCAGTTACTTTCAGATGCTGCGAGCCGAGTTGGCCTTCTATCTGGGATGCGTCAATCTTCGCGACTGCCTGGCCGAGCGCGACGTCGAGGTTGTCATGCCACAGGTCGAGCCTTGGACGTCACGCGCCTGGACCGCCGAGGACCTGCGCGACGTCTCTTTGGCGCTGCGCTCGACCTCACTCGTCGTGGGCAATGACGTCCGTGGCGACCGCCGGCCCCTCACCATCATCACCGGGGCGAACTCGGGGGGGAAGTCGACCTTCCTGCGCAGCGTGGGTCAAGCGCAACTCATGGCCCAGTGTGGCATGTTCGTCACCGCCCGAAGTCTGCGCGTCAGTCTGTCGAACGGAATCTTCACCCACTTCATCCGCGAAGAGGACGCAACCATGGCCAGCGGTCGCTTGGACGAAGAGCTCTCACGCATGGACGCCATCGCCGCCACCATCGAGTCTGGAAGCATGATTCTGTTCAACGAATCCTTCGCCGCCACCAATGAACGCGAGGGCTCTGAGATTGCACGACAAATCGTACGCGCCCTGCTAGAGACCGACGTTCGGGTTGTCTTTGTCACTCACCAGTTCGATTTCGCGTCGAGTTTCATGCGAGTTGCGCCCAGCGAAAGTCTGTTTCTTCGCGCGCCACGTGGAGAGCAAGGACAACGTAATTTCCGACTCGAAGAGGCGGCTCCCCTGCCCACGAGCTTCGGTGAGGATATCTACTGGCGTCTCGGTGGATGGCTCGGAAACGAATTGCCCGAACGTATCGTCAGCTAGAGAGACAAACCGAGGCCGAGTCCGACTGCTGCGGCAGC
>JAJZSX010000233.1 GCA_021849435.1 Actinomycetes bacterium
GATACTCGCGTCACTCGACGAACCCCGAGCGACGTTTCGTGGCGCTCCGAAGGATTCTTCGTGGGGAGTGATCGACAGCACGAGGCCAACCGTCGCACGATTCGAAACGATGGTCCCTGTCCACGTAGCAGCCAAAATCATTCCGGGAGAGCGCAGCGTGCAAATCCTTGGGATCGAACTCTACGACACCAAGTTGGCGATCGACTGGCGCCTCGTACCGTTGTCAGATGTCGCCCATCAAGAATTTGATCCCCACTCCGACATGTTTGGGGGCGGACCAGACGCCAACAAGATGCTCCTATCAGACAATGTGGGAACGAATTACGAGATGTTCGCCGGTAACAGTGGAGGGCGATTGGAGCGAGTCGGCCGATATGAGTTCCGTCCCGCTCCACCAGCCGATGCCAACATCCTTCACGTGCAGTGGGGTGGAGTTCATTTCGAACTCCGCTTGCACGACCATCTGGGTCACGATTGACCGATTCAAGTTGGGAGACTGGCAATAGGTCCAAGCAGCCCGTTCGAAATGGCGACACCAGCACCTCTAGGGCATCGGCAATGATCCAGTCTCGGTCACTCGTGGCGTGCTAGGAGCGCTTGGCGGCGACCGATGACGAGTGACCAGCGCGGTGCATTAACTCAACCGTGGTGGCGCCTGTAGTCGCGACCAAGGTCGACCCCGTGCGGCGAAGACTGTGTCATCGAAACTCCAAGCGTCCGACAGTCGCACGCGCTCTTTGCCACGACACCAGTCACCCGTCCGTGATCGCTTGGGTGACGATGACCTCACGGCGATTGACTGTGAGGCGAAGCAGTGCGTAGCCGATAGCAAAGGTCAGCAGTGCCGCGCCGTTACAAAGTGCCGCGGTGCCAAAAGAGCGACGACATCATCAGCGCCAACCGGCAGTGGCGACAACTACCGTTCACGACTCTTCAACGAGGCCAAGGATTGCACGCAGGACTGCGTCCTTTATCTCGCGACGAAGCGCAGCGTCCCCCTGGTCGGTTACCGGAAGGTTGGTTCCTCCCCAACCGCTCCGGCGATTCGATCGTACGACGAGCACTGAATTCTTCCGGTCCAGCTGCATTAACGTGACCGAGGCCGTTCCGAGCGCGAAGTCGATGCTCGTCGATCCCGTTTCGATCACATCGTCAATGGCGCCCCGAACACGATCCTCGAGCCATTCCGGCAACGTCAGGTCGAGCCGTTCGTCGGGTGACGACTCGAGCGCCTCGATTTCGGGATCGTCGAGGAGTTCATCGACGAGATGTCTCGAGCCCGCCACGTAGGTCCAAGGCAAGTCGATCTCGCTCGCGATGAACCACGACCGATCCTCGGGCCACCACAGGTTGGGCGACTGGAACCGGGACGTCATGAAACATGTCGCACCCGCGACGGGACCCTCGAACATTGCATAGGAACGCCACGGCAACTCGAGGACCGCCATTTCGTCAGATCGGCGTGGCACGTCCTCGACGACGGGTCCACCAACGGTCAAATCACCGCCGTAGCCTTCCCAGACGCCAAAGGAGCAACCACCGGGCGTCCAAACGACAAGTCTCCTGACGAGTTCGAGGGCATCGGCTCGCGACAGCGAACCGACACACGGTCCGTGGCCGGGCCACGGAGGCTCGGCCGACGGCGCCACTTCCGGGAGTGCCACGTGATACCACTGGACCGAGGGCTTGAGCGCCACGCCACTCCAGCGCGAAACATCCGCCCACCGAATCAACGGCTGACCGTTCTCGTCACGAATTGGGTGAAGAATTCGCGCGTACGCGTCGAAACCAGTCGGCACCCACGAGGACGCCACATTGTTCCACGGCGGTCGGAGGCGTTCACGGAACCAGTCAAAACGCGACATGGCGCCTTCTGGCTCGTCCTGGTCGAACGTCATTCACGCATATTCCCACAGCTGCGAGTCAGTAAGCGGTTCCTCTCGATCAGTTCGGCCTCGAAGTGGGCAACGAACACCTCGCCATTGTGAATACGCCACGACTTGGAACGCCAGCGCAAACCTCGCGCTCGCTTCGTCAACAATGAACTCGATTCGAGACGGACAGACTTCACGCGAGTTTCCACGCCTAGCGAAGTCGACGACGCCCCCCGGTGAAAATCGCGTCCTACGCACGCGGATGTTCATTGAGCACGGTCGCTCGGGCAGCTGTCGACCGATAGGAGCGAAGCCGGGCCGCCGAGTCAATCGGTTCAATCAGGACTTGGTTCTCAAGTCGGGCCAGGACATCGTAGAAACTCCCCAAGGCCCGCCGGACACCCGCGAACGGCTCAACGTCCGTGGTGAGTACGTAGCCGTGCTTCGTTTCTTGGCCAGGCTCGCGAGAATCCGATACACGACCCGAGAGGGACCATTCGTGTTACCAGTCATTCCTCCACCTTTCACCGCGAGCCCTATCAGTGACCGAAATAACTAGCACGGACTTGACGGCCTTCATCACCTGGTAATCCCACCGCCGACCTGGCACAATATATGTGTACGGGTTCACAGGTTTAACACAATATTGTGACAATTGCGTTATGGTACATCTAGTTAATAAACGAATATCTACAGACTTTCAAACCATGGGAGAATATTCTAAGGGAAAGTTCCCTTTTCGTGGTTATTAAAGTTTTTTACTGCTACGGTCAATTATGGGTTATTGAACTGACATCTCGTCCGAGATTTCCAACATCACACCCGGTAAAGGGGCTACGCCCATGAAAATTTCCTCTCACGATTTGTTTCGACGATTGCATGGTATTCGCACCATTCATGATCGGACGGACGCCAGTCGCCCGCGGCGGACGATCACCGGGTCGCACGCGTTGCGAACGCTGGGCTTCGGCACTCTCGGAACCGTAGTGATCGCGAGCGCATTCACGTTGCCAGCTTCGGGAGCCACCACAATTGATTTGGGTTCGGCGTCGTCCTACGCCGTGCTCGCGGGGTCAACGATCACGAACACCGGCCCCACCACCATCACCGGAGACGTCGGACTTTCACCAGGCACAGCAATCACGGGTTTCCCGCCGGGGACCGTTTCCGGTACGACCCAGGTCGCGAACGCCCAGTCACTGGCTGCGCAGACGTCGGCGACCGCCGCCTACTTGGCGGCGGCTGGTGCCACACCGGCCACCAGTATCGCGGGTGGCGTGCTGGGAGGACTGACCCTCAACCCCGGCGTGTACAGCTACGCCAGCGCACTATCGCTCACGGGTACGCTCACCCTCAACGCCGGTGGCAACTCGGCCGCAGTGTTCATCATCCAGAGCGCGTCAACGTTGACCACCGCGAGCGGCAGCGTCGTCACCCTGGCCGGCGGTGCGCAGGCGTGCAATGTGTTCTGGCAGGTTGGTTCGTCGGCGACACTGGGAACGACCACCTCGTTCGCAGGAACGATTCTGGCGCTGACCTCGGCCACCTTGAACTCCGGAGCGCGAGTGAACGGACGTGTACTTACACAGACGGGCGCTGTCACCCTTGACGGGAACACCATCACGGTACCGACGTGTGCCGCCACACCGGTGACAACGACGACAACGTCACCCACGACGACGACCACCGTGCCCGTGACCACCACGACGTCACCCACGACGACGACCACCGTGCGAACCATCATTCCGATTGGCGCGCCGAAGACTGGCCAGGGCGGAACGGCTGGATCGGGATCAACACCGCCACTGCTTCTAGGTGTCGGCGCCTTGCTACTCGCCGCCATCGCTGGAGCGACCGCCATCCGGGTCCGACGACGCTCGTAGTCATCAACGCACCACGCTTATGAAACACCGAGCCGCCCACCACACCAGTTCCCTTGCGGAGCGAGTGTGGTGGGCAGTTTCGGCCGTACTCCTCGTTGTCGCACTCGTGGCGTTGTACATCGCGTGGCCAACCACCGACCCCAGGTCCGTGGTTCTCTCGAGCGCGCCCACTCATTCGACAACGCACCCGTCGAGTGCACCCACCTCACGGCGCGCGCCCACACCCGCCTCGTCCGTGCCGATGCGGCTCAGCGTGCCCACTATCGGCATCAACATCGCTGTTGGTCGCTTAGGGCTCGACAGGAACGGACAAGTTATGGTCCCCGCCACCGCGCACACGGTTGGCTGGTACGTACACGGCCCCACGCCGGGCCAAATCGGATCCGCAGTGATCCTTGGGCACGTCGACTCGTACCTTGGCCCCGGCGTGTTCTTCTACCTCCGAAACCTCGTCGCCGGTGATCCCATAAAGGTCACCCTCGCCAACGGTTCGGTGGTCAGTTTTCGTGTCAATCGCGTCGAGCAGTACTCCAAGACTGCGTTTCCCGACCGACTCGTCTACGGCTCGCACGGCACGCGTTCGCTCCAACTCGTCACCTGCGGTGGGACCTTCGACCACGCGACCGGGAGCTACGAGTCGAACATCGTCGTGTTCTCAACCTTCGTTTCGATGACAGCGCCGCGCCAGGTTCGGTCCTAGCCACTTCGCCGCCACGCGACCCCGCGCGCGAGACATCAGGCGACGTTTGATCCCGATGATCCGCTCGTATTGCGGCGCCGAGACCCAATATCCTCGGGGCGACTCGTGCTGATGACCCGACCGGGTATGCCCACCACCACGCTGTTGGCTGGGACATCCTTGGTCACGACGGCCTGGGCACCGATTGCGCTGTCGTCGCCGATGGTAACCGGACCGAGCACGACGCAACCGGCGCCGAGTAGAACG
>JAJZSX010000234.1 GCA_021849435.1 Actinomycetes bacterium
GGTGACAACGCCGCGCCGGGTGAGGATCCGCTGGATCGTCGAGACCGACGGCGCGCGAGCACCCTCGCGCTCGAGGAGCGTGTGGATCGTGTCGGCCCCGGCGTCGGTGCCGAGGTCGACCAACTCCTTTCGCAGCTCGACGATGCGGTCCTCGACCAGGGGCGACGTCGCCGCAGGGTTCGTTCGCGGTCGTTTCGAGCGCGCGTGAAGACCCGCCGGGCCCTCGGCGCGGTAGCGCTGGACGAGGGTGCAGACCCAGGCCGGCGAGACCCCGTATTTCTTGGCCGTCGCGCGAACTCCCAAACCCTGGGACACCACCGACGCCACAATGACCTGGTTCTTGACCACGACTCACCTCCACCGAGGTGTTCACTATGTCGCGACAGATCCGTTCACTATGTCATGAAGGTAGAGACTGCCGGGGGCACGAAGATCATCGTTGGCTTCAAGCGCGAGTTCGAATTTCATTACAAGGGAGTTCCGAACTCTTTCTCGACGGGCTCGACGAGGAGGCGCGCGCGTCGCTACACCCTTGATCGAATAGGTTTCGATTATCCACGGACGTTTCTTGCACTTGAAGGCGATGTGATCGTGGAACTCGTCACTGCGGGCCCCACGCGTGACGATGAGCAGCGGCGTGGTGAGATCTGCGCCCTCGATGTGCATCCCTCGTCGTGGCGCACCGGAGTCGGATCGGTACAGATCGCGCGTGCCGAGGAACGCCTGGCCGAGCAAGTCCTCGACGAAGTGCTGCTGCGGGATCTCAAAAGCAATCATCGCGCGAGGAGCGTTGACGAGGCCCGCGGTTGGCTTGGCGACGGCCAGTCACTGACGTCACCTTCGACTCACGCGAGGTCGTCGAAGTTCGCTACACCTCGACGATTCGTGACCACTCCTGATTTGACGCTCCCGGTGCCGTGGCACGTTGTCGGCAAGTCCCTGCGAGGGCGGTGAAAGTCAGTTACCTGAAATAACGGAGGTCGAAGTGGTCACACCTTTTAGGTGTGGTACAACATCACGCGACCAGGTAAAATACATGGGTGCCGCGCGTCCGCGGGGCTTGACAAAGATGGCGGCGTAGGCGCCGGTGCCCCGATTGTTCTTAAACGCCACACCCATCTGGCACGTGTGGCAGTACGGCCCTAGATAGCCGCCGAGGATGTTCGAGCGATGCCCCCAGCACGAAGGCGACCGTGCACTGGTGCAATCGACATTGGACGTGGTCGCCGTACTACCGCCCCAGCCATCGTTGTACATCCACACGTAGTCCGCCGCGAGAGGGGACGGCGACGCATCCGCGAGGATTGACGTGAAGCGCGAATAGGCCATACCGGAGACGAACCAGGGGTCAACATTCTTGGCAGCCCCTGCTTGCGCCGACGAGTCGAGTTTCCTCGTCAGGCCAAGGTAGGGCGGAAGTCCGCGCGCGGTGCGCTCGAGGTTGATTACCACGTATATCTGATCGGTCACCGACAGCGAGTACCAGTTATCGGGCAGCACCATTGGAGCCACGTTTTCGCTCGCTCGCGCGGAATTGATGGCTTTGAGCACGTAATTGGTGCAGGCGCGCGAATTGTCGTACGGGGCGACAACGACGGTGCCGGCCACACCAACGAAGCACGGGTTCACGCATCCCAGCGCGTGCGAACTCGTCCAATGGCAAGGGCCCGAGCTCTCGAAGTTGGGCCGGGCAACGATATTGCGCGCGGGGTGAACCAGTGAGGGATTCGTGGTCGCCGCGGCGCCCACGGCCCCTCCCAGCGAGGCGAAGGCGGCGAGGAGAACGAATGCGCGCCGCCACCTCGCTGCAATCGCCACGCTTCCACCCTCCGGACCCGTTGCACGCGCTGACGACGCCCGCGCAAAACCCATTCTACCGGTGGGGTCGGGATCCGCCCAACGCCCGTGACCACCGACTTCGCTTATCGGCGAGGAACGCCACCGAGCGCGGCTACGTCAATGACATACTGCGTGGCTGCCCTCACGCCGGCGAGGAAGAGGTCGTCTTGCTGATCGCGTGTGAGGTCGAAGTCGGTCGCACTGATGCCAGTGCTGTCAACGAAGATCGTGCGGTGCGCGACCGAATCATGGGTCGTGAGGGCATCCCACTCGTTCATCATCGTCTTGAGACAGCGCACCGCAATGGCGAGAGCCGATTCACGCGGCCCGGCCGGCGGATACTCGGTCTGAAATCGTGACAGTTTGATGCCGATAGTCGGCCAGGGCGGGACTGCACCGTTGGTGTGGTCGAAGGAGTGGATCGGGTACTTGGCGAGCAGCGCCCCATCAACCCACGTGTGGCGACCCTCAGCGAAGTGCACGCTGGTCGCGCCGGTGCCCGGAACCTGAACCTCGAGAACGGTGTCGCGGGCTGAGACGTGGACCGGCTCGAAGAAGAAGGGGATTGACATCGAGGCGCGTACAGCGATGACGGGGTCCTGGATCGCTGGATCGAGACCGTAGAGCGAATAGTCCCAGGGCAGCCGAGTGAGGCGTCCCCGAGTGATGTCCGAGACGTAGACGAGGAGCCGATAGCGACGCTCGTCGGCTAGCACACGTTCATGGTCGTCGATCGCCAGATCGGCGAAGGTGGCGACCCCCATGTCGTGCATGATCGGGCGCAGCCATGATTCGAGGTACTCGCCCGAGTACAGGCCCTCCCGGTTGGTCAGGATGGCCGCGTCGGCCATCAGCCCGGCGAGGTGACCACCGGCGTGATCGAGCATCTCGTGGAGGCGCCCTTCGGGCATGAACTTTGAGAAGTCGAGTGAACGTAGGTGTGTTAGCAGATGGTTCATGTCCAGCCCGCGCTGAGTGATCGCGGCGGTGACCGCGGCGGTGACCGCGCCTGCACTGGTGCCGGCCACACGTTCCAGGGAGTACCCGGCCTCGTTGAGAGCCAGGATTGCGCCGACGAGTCCGATTCCCTTGACGCCGCCGCCCTCGAGGACCAGGTTGGCCCGCAACTCGCGTTCCCCGTCGTTCTCGGGATTGGGCCAGCCATCGAGTTGGCGCAGTCGCTCGGCCGCGGCGAGAAATCGACTCTGCAGTTCGTCGCTGCGTTGGTATCCCCAGGGCGTCTCGGCCAAGGTGATCGATTCAGTCATCGATGACTTCGAACCGAGGGAACCGTTGAGGATCGGTGCGCGACTATGACCATTGGGACGCGAATCTACTCGCTCGCTAGCCTTCGAACGTGCTGAGTGACGCTCATATCTCTGAGCCCATGGTCGGAACTGGTTCGACGCGTCATCGCCGTGTCGCGATCGGGTTGTGGAGTAGCGCGGTGCTGGTCGCGCTCGTCGTGGTGGCAACCTTCGCGCGAGTTACGACTCCCTTCGAGGGGGATCGGGCGAGCGTTCTGTGGGTAGTTGCAACCACGTTCAACCAGAACTACTCGGAGAATCATCCCAACGCCGTCTACGACCGTTTCGATGCGGCGAGCCGCGCCGTCATCTCTCGCGCGGACTACGTGCGGCGCCATCGCGAGTGCCCCGATCCGCCCGGACCGGCCACCACAACCGGGGTGCAGCGAGGTCCCGGGGGGTACTGGCTCGTCCACTACTCGATCGACAGCGTCGTACTGACTGACTACTGGCATTATGTCGCGGGCCGCTGGCGCTTTAGCCTGGTGCGCTCGAATCCCAACGCGGTCGCTCTCTATTCGCTCTCCTTCGCGGCGTACGCGCGAGCGCTGGGCTGCGCATCGGGTGGGTGAGTACGTGTGGCGCGGCCGGACATATCATCGCCACGAAGACGTACTCACTGGATGAAGGAGTCGAGATGACCGCCGTACTCGTTGACGAGATCGAAAACCAACCCGTGGGCGCGCCCGGAACGCTGACGTGGCTGGGTCATGCCACCGTGCTGCTGACGACCAAGGGCGGGACGCGGGTCGTCTTTGATCCGTGGCTGGAGAACCCCCGGGCGCCCGAGGGTCTTGACGTCGGAAAGGTCCACATCATTTGCGTTACACACGGTCACTTCGACCACATGGCCTCGGTCGTTCCCCTGGCGGTGGCGACCGGTGCCACCGTGATTTGCGTTCCCGAGATGGCGGCGTACTTCGCCTCCGCCGGGCTGAGCGACGTGGTTGAGATGAACAAGGGGGGTACGTATCGCCACGGCGACCTCGCCTTCACCATGGTGGGCGCTGACCACTCCTGCGGGATCTCGGGCGGCGAGCATCAGCTCTCGATCTACGGGGGCAACCCCGTGGGCTTCGTCGTGACGCTGGCGCCGGGCGAGGGGGGACCCGTCTACGTGTCGGGCGACACCAACGTCTTCTCCGACATGAGCATTGTGCGTGATCTCTACGCGCCCGAGATCGGCCTCATGCCCATCGACGGCCACTACAACATGGGCCCGCGCGAGGCGGCGTACGCGGTGCGGCTCCTCGGTCTGACTCGTTTCGCGCCCTATCACTACGGGACCTTCCCGATGCTCGCGGGCACGCCCGGTGAGGTCGAAGAGCATCTGCGCTCTGCGGGCACGCCCACGCGCGTGACCGCCTGGCAGCCGGGAGAGTCGCTGCCGCTCGTCAGTTAGATCAGAACGACTGGGCGAACCAGTTGGCGGCGTAGGGGGTGATGGCGGCGGCCGCGACGACGCCCAGGATGAGGCTCGACGCTACCGCCCACTGGCGTATCGACGCGCCGCGCACTTGACGCCGAGTCCGGGCGATCCAGTCGAGGGGCGCGAG
>JAJZSX010000235.1 GCA_021849435.1 Actinomycetes bacterium
ATCGAATCCGACCCCTCAGCTGCTCGCCGGACTCGCGCTCGGCTTCGGGTTCTTCATGACCCTGACGGCCTTCGCACCCTCGCTGCGTCTGGCGGCGCTCGCGCTCGTGCCGACCGGGGCCTGCTCGATCGCCTTCATGTCCACGGCGAACTCGACGCTGCAGCTGAACTCGAGCCAGGCGATGCGCGGGCGAGTCATGAGCCTCTACGGCGTCGCCTTCATGGGCGTGACCCCGATCGGCGCGCCGCTCATCGGCTACATCATCGCCCAGAGCGATCCGCGCATCGGCATCTTCGTCGGCGCGGCGCTGACCCTGGCGACGGCCGCGGGTCTAATGCTGTCACTGCGCAGCGACACGCTGAGCCGCCCCGTCGCCGAGGCGCTCAGCTAGCTCGAGGCTCCTTGGGCAGGCCGAGCGCGCGCTCGCCGATGATGTTGCGCTGGATCTCGGCGGTGCCGCCCCAGATGGTCTCGGAGCGCGAGAAGAAGAACGACGCCTGCAGGTCCGAGACGGGGTAGTCGGCGCGACCTCGCCGCAGCCCGCCGACGTCCTCGCTGGTGCCCTGGGTGCCCGTGAGCACCTGGCCATGCATGCCCATGACGTCGATCGCGAGTTCCATCATGTCGCGGTGGGTCTCGGACCAGAACATCTTGTTGCACGCGCCGAGCAGGGCGGCGTCGTGGCGGTCGTACAGCGCGTCGGTCAGTGAGCGGTAGCCGTTCACCTGCATGATCTTGATCTTGGACCACGAGCGAACGAGCCGGTCACGATGCAGTCGGTCGAGACCCCGCGGGTTGCGCCGTGCCTCCTCGACGATGGCCTCCCACTCCTTCAAGAACCGCCGGTAGCCGGTCGTGGACGACGAGCCTCGCTCGAAGCCCAGGGTCGTCATGGCGACCTTCCAGCCGTTGTTGACCCCGCCCACGACGTTGCCGCGCGGGCACCGGGCGTTGGTGAAGAAGACCTCGTTGAACTCGGCCGTGCCGTCGACCTGGGTGATCGGTCGCACGTCCACGCCGGGCTGGCGCATGGGCACCAGCAGGTAGCTGATGCCGGCGTGCTGGGGGGCGGCGGGGTCCGTGCGCGCGAGCAGGAAGACGTAATCGGCGTGCTGGGCCTGGGTCGTCCACACCTTCTGGCCGTTGATGACCCACTCGTCGCCGTCGAGCACCGCGCTGGTCTTTAGACTCGCGAGGTCCGAGCCGGAGTTGGGCTCGGAGAAGCCCTGGCACCAGCCGATCGAGCCGCGCAGGATGCCCGGGATGAACTCGCGCTTTTGCTCCTCGGTGCCCCACTGCAGGATCGTGGGGCCCACAAGGGTGTCACCGAAGAAGTCCGCGCGCATCGGCGCGCCGGCTCGGGCGAACTCTTCGTTCAGCACCACCTGCTCGAGCAGCGTGAGGCCCTTGCCGCCGTACTCGGTCGGCCAGCCGGCACAGATCCAGCCGCCCTCGAAGAGCTTCTCGGTCCAGCTCTCGTTGAAGGCCGCCCGCGCGGCGCCGGTGAGGCTGAAATCGGGATCGAACCAGCCGTCGGGCAGGTTCTGCTCGAGCCAGTCACGGATGTGGGCGCGAAAGGCCTCGGCCTCAGGGGGATACGTCAAGTCCATACCGGCAGCGTAGTCACCGGGCTAACCCGCCGGTAACCATTTGTGCCGTTCACCGATTTCGGCGAGAATGAGTCCTCGTCGAGACCGAAAGTTGGCCCGTGCCCCGTTCGATTCGTCAAACCATCGCCGAGACCAGGGCGTCCTGGGCTCGGTCACGCGCGATCACGCTGCCGCCATCGGTGCCGGCGCGCGCGCCAGAGCCAGGCAAGCACCGCATCGCCTTCCTCGTCTACCGGGGCAACCCGCGCTGCGGCGGCCAGGGCGTCTACACCCGCCACCTCACGCGCGAGCTGGTGGCCCTCGGTCACAGCGTCGAGGTCTTCGCTGGTCCGCCGTGGCCCGAGCTCGACGACGGGGTCGGCTTCACGCCGGTTCGCGGGCTCGACCTGTACCGCGACCCCGACCCGTTTCGCATCCCGGCCCGCTCGGAGTTCACCTCGTTCGCGGACCTGACCGAGTTCGCGGTGATGCTGAGCGCGGGCTTTGGCGAGCCGCTCGCGTTCTCGCGGCGAATCAGGAAGATCCTGAACGCCCGCCGGGGTGACTTCGACCTCGTGCACGACGACCAGTGCCTCGGTACGGGGATACTGGCCCTGCACCGCGACGGCTGGCCACTGCTGGAGACCCTGCACCACCCGATCACCGTCGACCGCGCGATCGCGCTCGATCACGCCGAGACCCGCCGGGCGCGCTTCACCACGCGGCGCTGGTTCGGCTTCTTGCGCATGCAGGTGCGCGTCGCGCGCCGCCTGCCCGCCGTGCTGACGGTGTCGCACAACTCCAAGGTCGACATCAGCGCCCAGATGCACGTGCCCCTCGATCGCCTGACGGTGGTGCCGGTCGGGGTCGATCACACGGTCTTTCGGCCCTACGCGGACGTGGTGAAGCGGCCCGGGCGGCTCATGGTGACCTCGAGTAGCGACGTGCCCATGAAGGGACTCGTGCCGTTGCTCGAGGCGATCGCCAAGCTGCGCGTGGAGCGCGACGTCGAGCTTGTCGTGATCGGCCGGCCCCGTCCGGGTGGTCGGGTCGCGACGGCGCTCGAGCGCCTGGGGCTCACCGACATCGTCACGACGGTCTCGGGCGTGAGCGACGAGGAATTGGCCCGGCTCTACGGTGAGGCCGAGGTGGCCGTCGTGCCGAGCCTCTACGAGGGCTTCTCGCTGCCCGCGATCGAGGCGATGAGCTGTGGCGTGCCGGTCGTGGCGACCACCGGCGGCGCCCTGCCCGAGGTGGTGGGGCTGAGCGGTGAGACGGGCGTGCTCGTCGAGCCGAACGACCCCGAGGCGCTGCTCGCGGCGATCCGCACGCTGCTCGACGACCCGGCGCTGCGCGAGCGCCTCGGCGCGCGGGGCCGCGAGCGGGTGATGGCGCGCTTCACCTGGCAGGTGACCGCGCGCGGCACGGCCGCCTGCTACGACGCGATCCTCGCCGGTCGCCCCCTGCCCGAGTCGATGCAGTTCGACTGATGCTGACCGCCGACTACGACCGGCTGGGCCTCGCGCCCGGAGAGCGACTGCTCGACCTCGGCTGCGGCTTCGGCCGACACGCCTTCGAGGCCGCGCGACGCGGCGCCGACGTCGTGGCCCTGGACGCCGGGCGCGACGAGGTGGAAGGGGTGGTCGCGACCTTCGTCGCGATGGTCGAGGCGGGCGAGCTCGTCGCCGGCGAGGTCCGCGCCGCCGCCGTGCAGGGTGACGCGCTGCACCTGCCGTTTCCCGACGGCTCCTTTGACCGCGTGATCTGCTCCGAGGTGCTCGAACACATCCCCGACGACCGTGCGGCCATGGCCGAGCTCGCGCGCGTGCTGCGTCCCGGCGGGACGATGGCGATCACCGTGCCGCGCTTCTTCCCCGAACTGGTGAACTGGGCGCTCTCTGACGAGTACCACCTGGTTCCCGGAGGCCACGTGCGCATCTACCGCCGCTCGGTCATCGAGCAGCGGCTGCGCGGCGTCGGGCTGCGCGTGAGCGGGCACGGCTTCGCCCACGGACTGCACAGCCCCTACTGGTGGCTGAAGTGCCTCGTCGGCACGACCAACGAGGACAACCGGTTCGTGCGGGCCTATCACCGGCTGCTGGTGTGGGACATCGTGAAGCGCCCGGCGATCACCCGGCTGGCCGAGCGCGTGCTCGCGCCGATCATGGGCAAGTCCGTCGTCTACTACCTCGACAAGCCCGCGTCGTGACGATCCTCGCGAGCGGTCTCGCCGGGGTCCCCGGACTGCTGAGCGCCGAGCAGGTCGACGCGAGCGCGGAGTTCCTCGTTGGCCTGCAGCGCCCGAACGGCCAACTGCCGTGGTTCGACGGCGGGCACTGTGACCCCTGGAATCACGTGGAGGTCGCGATGGCGCTCACCGTGACCGGTCGGCTCGACGAGGCCCGCGCCGCGTACCGGTGGCTCGCCGCCACCCAACTCGGTGACGGCAGCTGGTTCAACTACTACCGCGGGGCCGACGTGCTGGACGCGCGCCTGGACACCAACGTCTGCGCCTACGTGGCGACGGGCCTGTGCCACTACCTGCTCGTCACCGAGGACGTCGACTTCGCCGCGGCGCACTTTGACGTCGTCGCGCGCGCGATCGACTTCGTGCTGCGCTGGCAGCTCGACGACGGCACGATCCGCTGGTCGATCGACGCCGCGGGGCGGCCCGAGGGCTACGCGCTCCTGACGGGTTCGTCGTCGATCTACCACGCGCTGCGCTGCGCCATCACCCTGGCTACGCGCCTGGACCGCGACGCGACCGCGTGGGCCCAGGCGGCCGGGCGCCTCGGGCACGCGGTCGCGCACCACCCGGGGGCCTTCGCGCCGAAGAACGAGTTCGCCATGGACTGGTACTACCCCGTTATCAGCGGGGCGCTGGCCGGCGACGCCGGCGAGCGGCGCATCCGCGACGGGTGGGAGCGCCACGTCATGGCCGGTCACGGGGTGCGCTGCGTGTCGACTAACGACTGGGTGACGGCCGCCGAGACCGCCGAGTGCGTGCTGGCCCTGGACGCCATTGGCCTGACCGGCGAGGCGCTCGAGCTCTTTGAGCAGACGAGCCGGCACCGTCGCGACGACG
>JAJZSX010000236.1 GCA_021849435.1 Actinomycetes bacterium
AAGCACACCACGCGCACCACCCCGGCGCGCGTGGCCTCGCTCGACGGGGTGATCGACATCGGCACGCTCAACGTCGAGGCGACCAATGAGCTCACAACCAACGAGATCGGCCTGGCGCGTCTGACGACCGCGGATGCGCTCGCGGTCGACGACTACCGCGACAACCGCGTGACCGGCAGCTTCGTCTTGATCGACGAGGTGACCAACGCGACGGTGGCCGCCGGCATGGTCGGACGCGCCTCGTTCCTCGCCTAGGCCCTCTCAAAGCGCCGGTACCAGTAAACCTCATCGGTAAAGCCCAGACGACGATAGAGCTGTTCCGGACGACCGCCGTCGAGCGCGTTGATCACGTGCGAGCGCGCCGGCGTCGCCTTCACCCAGGCCGCCAGCGCGCCCGAACCCACGCCAACGCCGCGACGGGTTGGGTCGCTCGCGAGAAGGTAGGCCGTCACGTCCTCGCCGCGATAGGCCGCGAGGATCGACGCAACCACGCCGTTCACTTCGACGAGATAGAAGTCCGCCAGGTCGCGCTCGCCCTCGCGCGTGGCCATCTCGCGGGCCAGGTCATCCTCGCTCGGAGGCGAGCCGTCGGCGAAATAGGTGAGCTTGCGCCAGGCGAAGTCCACGGGATCGCTCACGGGTTTCAGCACCAGCCCTGAGAGCGCTACCGCGCGCACCCCGCCCACCAGCGCGCGATACGTGGTCGCGGGTCCCGCCTCGTACCCCGCGCTCGCAAGTCTCGGGGTCACAAGCTCATCGCGCTGGCGATCTTCGACCCACACCTGGGTGACGTCATCGGCGAGTAGCACCGCGATGTCGCTGTTGGACAGGTCATCGACGCCGACGATGGCGCGACGGGCGCCGCCCAACGTGGCGAGAACCCCGTAGGGGCGCGACTCCACGAGGTATCCCATCGTGGGCGCGGGTGTCCAGTATCGGCTACGCACCGCCGCGGCCACCGCGTCGTGGTCGCGGTGGCCCTCGTCCACGTCAGAACTGGATCAGCATCGCGAGCAGGGCGACCGCGATGATCGCGAGCAGCGTATCGACTGAGCGCACGAGCTGTCGTCCCCGCTCGGGCGAGGCGACGCCGTCGTGATCAATCACCTCGGCGACCACTCGCTCGAGCGGCAGGGTGCGCGCCTCGAGGTGGCCGGCCGCGGCGAGATAGCAAAGGATCCCGACGATGATCCACGGGCGCGTCAGCGACACGTCGCTGGTGCCCGAGAGCGACATCGCGAGCCCCGTGAGGGGCAAGATGTGAACCAACCGGGCCGCCCAGTTGCGCCGCCGGGGAAAGCGGGTCCTCTGGGTCGCGCTGTCGGCGCCGCGCACGATGGCCATGGCGCTCGAGCGCATCACGACCAGCACGGTCAAGCTCGCGACCGCGACCAACACGTGAACGAGAAAGAGCAGGTCGTAGCCGACCGTGACGCCGATCATCCTTCCGACAGTAACTGCTCGGCCGCGTGATACGGGTCAGTGCGCAACGCAACGATCTCTTCGAGCGCGCGCTCGTAGGCCTCGCCGTGGGCGAGATCGGCCACACGCGCGCGCAGGGATGCGGCGATGACCTGATCGAGTCCGCGCGCCGCCTGGCGGCGCCGGTGCTCGCCTAGGCGACCCTCGGCGAGAAACTGCGCGTGCGATGAGATCACCTCGAGCAGCCCCTCCACCCCGTCGCCGGTGGTGGCAATCGCCTCGAGGATCGGCGGGCGCCACTCGTAGGGCCCGCCAAGGTCCAGCATCTGCTCGAGGTCGCGGCGCGTCTCGGCCACCCCGGCGCGGTCGGCCTTGTTGATGACGAAGATGTCGGCGACCTCGAGCAGGCCCGCCTTGTTCGCCTGCATAGCGTCGCCCCAGCCCGGGTTGGTCACTACCACCGTCGTGTCCGCGGCCGAGGCGACGTCAACCTCCATTTGGCCGACGCCGACGGTCTCGACGAGGGCGACGGCAAAGCCCACCGCGCCGAGCACCCGCAGGGCGTCAGGCACCGCAAGACTGAGCCCGCCCAAGTTGCCGCGCGTCGCCATCGAGCGGATGAACACGGCGTCGTTAGTCGCGTGGCTCTGCATGCGGATGCGATCGCCCAGGATCGCCCCGCCCGAGAACGGCGACGACGGGTCCACGCAGAGCACGCCGACCTCCTTACAGGAGATCGCGCCAAGGCTCCCGCGCGCGAGGAGCGCGGCGATCAACGTGTCGGTCAACGTCGACTTGCCCGCGCCCGGTGGGCCGGTGAGGCCGACCACGTAGGGCGCGGCCTTGCGATAGGCCAGCGCGGCAACCTCACGCTGGCGCGCGCCGCCCGACTCGACGTAGGTGATCAGTCGGGCCAGGGCCGTGCGCGAGCCCGTCGCGGCGCCGGCCATCAGTTCAACGGGGTCGCGCGCGATCACGCGAGCTCCACCGTTGCGCCCAGGCAGCGCAGCTGGCCCACGAAGTCCTCGTAGCCGCGCGCGATGTGCTCGTATCCCGCCACACGCGTCTCGCCCTCGGCGACCAGGCCGGCCAGGACTAGCGCGGCTCCGGCGCGGATATCGCTCGCGCGCACGTCGGTGCCCGTCAGGTGGTCGACGCCGCGAATCACCGCGTGATGCCCGGCCGTCTGGATGTCGGCACCGAGCCGGATCAGTTCGTCGACGTAGCGAAAGCGTCCGGTAAAGAGGTTCTCGGTCACTACCGAGACGCCGCCGGCAACGGAGAGTACCGTCGTGATCAGGGGCTTGTAGTCGGTGGCCACGCCGGGATAGGGCAGCGTCGCCACGTCACACGCCAGCGGGCGCCGCGCGCCGACGACGCTCACCCCCGGTCCCGACTCGTCCACCAGAGCGCCCATGGACTCGAGCTTGCGCAGCAGCATCTCCATGTGCTCGGCGCGCGCGTCGACGACACGTACCTCGCCGCCGGTGATCAGTCCGGCCGCGAGATAGGTCGCGGTCACGACGCGGTCACTGATCACCTCGTGGTCAGTCGGCGTCAGTTCGGCGACGCCGTCGATCGTGAGCCGCGACGTGCCCAGGCCCTCGATGCGCGCGCCCATCGCGATCAGCTGACGTCCCAGGTCCTCGACCTCGGGCTCGCGCGCGGCGTTGTCGATCACCGAACGGCCCTCGGCGAGCACGCAGGCCATCATCAGGTTGTCAGTCGCGGTGTGGCTCGGATACTCGAGCGTGATGCGCGTCGCGTGCAGACGCTCTCGCGTGCGACGCGCGCGGATCGAGGTGCGGTCATTCTCGAAGGTCGTACCCATCGCACCCAGGCCCTCGGTGTGAAAGTTGATGGGCCGCTGGCCGAAGTCGTCTCCGCCGGGCAGGGCCATCGACGCCTCCCCGCAGCGCGCGAGCAGCGGCCCGAGCACGACGATCGAGGCGCGCATCGCCTCGAAGAGGTGGGCCGGGGCCACCGGGTGCAGGTCCGCGGCGTCGGGCACGTCGATCACCAGCTCGTGCGGTGCGCTCGTGACTCCACATCCGAGCGCCACGAGCAGTTCGCTCATCCTCGTGACATCGGTGATGTCGGGGACGTTGGAAAGCCGGTGCCGACCCGAGGCCAGCAGGCAGGCCGCCATCTGCTTGAGAACCGCGTTCTTGGCGCCATGGGCGCGTACTTCGCCCGCGAGCGGGCCCGCGGCCTTGACCAGGAGAGAACTCACCCATCAAGTATGGCCGAGGCGCGGTGGGCCTCGGTCCGATGAGATCCCCGGGGTATCCTGCCTACGTGCAACCACCATCGCGGCCGGACCGCAATATCGCCCTGGAGTTGATTCGCGTCACCGAGGCGGCGGCCATCGCCGCGGCCCGCTGGGCCGGACGCGGCGATAAGAACGCCGCCGACGGCGCAGCCGTGGACGCCATGAGATTCGTCCTGGGTGCCGTTGCCATGGACGGCATCGTCGTCATCGGCGAAGGCGAGAAGGACGAGGCGCCGATGCTCTACAACGGCGAGCACATCGGCGACGGCCGCCCGCCATTGGTGGACGTCGCGGTGGACCCCATCGACGGCACGACGCTCACCGCGACCGGGCGCAAGGGCGCACTGAGTGTCATCGCGCTCGCCGAGCGGGGCACGATGTTCAACCCGGGACCGTGCGTCTACATGAAAAAGGTCGCCGTCGGCCCACGCGGGCGCGGCGCTATCGACATCAACGCCACTCCGACCGAGAACCTTCAGGAGCTGTCGCGCCGACTCAAGAAGCCGATCCAAGAGCTGGGCGTCGTCATCTTGGACCGGCCGCGCCACGACGAGTTGATCGCCGAGGTGCGCGAGGCCGGGGCGCGGATCTTGCTCATTTCCGACGGCGACGTCGCCGGCGCCATCGCGACGGGCTGGCCCAACTCGGGCGTCGATGTGCTCTTCGGCATCGGCGGCACTCCCGAAGGCGTCATCGCCGCAGCCGCCATCAAGGGGCTCGGCGGCGAGATCCAGGGCGTCCTGCACCCGCGCGACGACGACGAAAGGGCTACCGCCGAAGCCCTGGGCTACGACTTTACCCGCGTGCTCACCACCGACGACCTCGTGGCGAGCGAGGACTGCTTCTTCGCCGCGACCGCGGTGACCGACGGCGACTTTCTGCGCGGCGTGCGCTTCTACGACTTCGGCGCGACAACCCAATCCCTAGTCGTGCGTTCGGGTTCGGGCACCGTGCGCACCGTCGAGACCTTCC
>JAJZSX010000237.1 GCA_021849435.1 Actinomycetes bacterium
ATCTTCCGTTCGGCGGCGTGGCGTGCGCTCGCGGCGTCGATGTTGGAGAGCAGCACGAGGAACTCCTCGCCGCCAAGGCGAAACGACGGGTCGCTCGGTCGCACGCTCTGGAGAATCTCGTGCGCGACTCGCTGGAGCAGCAGGTCACCCGCGGCGTGGCCGAAGGTGTCGTTGACCACCTTGAAGTGGTCGATGTCGACCATCAGTGCCGCCATCTGCGGTTCGGGATTTCGGTCGTCGAACGCCGCGAGCTGGTGGTAACTGTCAGACAGGGAGGCGCGGTTGCGCAATCCGGTCAACGGGTCGTAGATCGCCCGCGTGTGCCAGTCCGACAGCTCGAGGTCGGTCGTGCGCCGCAGGATCTCACGCTCGAGACCGACCTCGACCAAGGAGATGATCTGGTTGAGCACCACGATGGTGGCGTCACTCGGCACGCGACGTTCGCGAAAGCCCCAGACCATGGCCCCATCGATGGAGTCCGTCGTCGGTGAACGCAGCGCGAGGATAAGGCGGTGACCAGGCTCGATGGCTTCGCCGGCGAGAACGGTTGCCACGTCGGCCGGCGGCTCGTCGCGATGCCCCGCGAAGTCGTCGCCGCGTTCGAAGCGGAACAAGACGCCGCCCGTGCCGGCCCATAGTTCGAAGTACTCCGCGCCGAGGGTCTTGACGGCGAGGCCCGCGAGGTACGCGGCGACCGTCGAGAAGTCGTGCTCTTTGACCATGGTGTTGATCACGCCGTGGATGGTTCGGTTCGCGGCGAAGAGGAACGAAAGGCCGGGGTCGTCTGGGGTGAGCAGCAAGGCGCCGCAGTCGAGGTCGTCCAGGGCGTCGATCGCGTCGTTGACGAAGTCCTGGGTGATGATGCGTCCGTGCTGGGGCGCGATCATCCGCGGGGTCACGGCGCGCACGGCGAGCAGCGCGTGGGCGAGGACGTCACGACTCGCCACGGCGTACTCGTGAAAACGTTGGATCGCGTCCATGTCCGCGAGGTCATCGACGAAGAGTGACGCACCGGATTCGAAGCTCCCAAAGAGGTCCGAACTGAAGAGGATTGTGGACCGCTCGTCGAAGGTGGCGAACGCGCCGGCCGAGCGTAGGTAGGGCGTGAGCAGGAACTGCAGGGTCCGATCGCCCAGCGCGAGCCGATGTCGGTCGTCGTCGATGCTGCGGTAAGGCAGGTCGAAGCCGGCGCGGCGCAGTGCGCCGTGAGCGCGCCAATGGGTGACGATCGTCGCCTCGGGGTGCAGGCCACGCGCGAGGAGGTGGGACAGGGCCGCGACCTTGTCGACGTCCGGTTGGGAGCAGACGACCCAGCGGACGTTTCGCAAGCCCACCACCGCGTCGATCTTGTCCGCCGTCGCTTCGGCGCACAGTGATGAGCCGGGATCGATGACGACCGAGCGGTCGCCCTGTTCGATCAGGTAGGTGTTGCTCTGGAAGGTCCCGTCGGCCATCGCGGCTCCGACCCACCAGGTGCGCTCATCGAGTTCGATCTCTCGGTCGTACAACTGGTCGTCGTCGTTCACGGTTCCTGGTCCCTCCAGCCGGTGCGTGCCGGCATCCCGATGCATGACTAGCACCGACGAGCGAACTGGTGCGGCCACGGGGGAGGTTTTTCTGGTCCGTCACGTTTGGTCTTGTGCAACGGGAGCGACCAACCGCACGTACGTCCTCTACCTTTCGTAGGATTCAGCGGACCGTCGAAACCGAAAGGACCGGCTATGCCCGGCATCGCGCCCGCACCACGACGGCTAGCCAGCGCGGTGGCCACAGTCATCGTGGCGGTGATCGTGGTCGCGGTGGTGCTCGGGCTGCGAGCACCGACGGTGACCCAGCCCTCCGTCGTCGACGGGCTTCCGCACTCGAGCCAGTCGTGGCTCGCGGCCCAGCGCATCGCGAGCCTGCCCGGTGCCCGTACCGAGGCCGCCGTGATCGTCTATCGGCGCAGCGACGGCCGCCGGTTCAATGTCGGTCAGCTCACGACGCTTCGCGCGTTAAGCGCGCGACTAGTCGCGGCGGACGAATCGGTGACACCCACGAGCCGGTCGGGATCCCTCGGCCCCCTCGTTCTCAGCCCCGATGGGTCGGTCGCGCTCGCGTCGATTGCGGTCGCGACGGCGCCGAACCTCAATGTGGTCACCGACCGCATCCTCGCCATTCGCGCTGCCCTGGCCTCGAGCCTGCCACGAGGGATCCAGAGCGCGGTGACCGGCGCGCCGGCGTTCACGGCCGACCTCGGCCAGGTTTTCCACGGCGCCGACCACAAGCTCTTGGTGACCACCGTCTTGGTCGTCGCGTTGTTGTTGATCGTCACCTATCGCTCGCCGTTGCTCTGGCTCGTGCCCCTCGCCGTGGTCGGAGCGGCCGATCAGGTCTCGTCGCACGTCGCGGCTCTGCTCGCGCCCCACCTGGGCGTGCGCCTCGACGGTGCGGCCACCGGTATCGCGGACGTGCTGGTCTTCGGTGCCGGCACCGACTACGCACTGCTGCTCATCGCGCGCTACCGCGAGCAACTGCACCACGTGGAGAACCGCTTCGCCGCGATGCGGACCGCGCTTGCCAAGACGAGCGGTTCCATCGTCGCCTCCGGGACGACGGTGACGATCAGCTTGGCCACCCTCTTCCTCGCCTCGATGGCGGGCACGCGCGCCCTGGGACTGGCCGGTGTGGTCGGGATCGTCTCGGCGATGGCGATGGTGTACTTCGTGCTGCCGGCGGCGCTCGCGCTCTGCGGGCGGCGCGTCTTCTGGCCGTTGGTGCCACGCACCGGGGACGTGACTCGCCGCGATGGCCGGGTCTTCGCACGAATTGGTGCCGTGGTCGCGAAGCGGCCCGGTGCCGTGGTCGCGGGATCGCTCACCGTTCTCGCCCTCGCGTCAGTGGCGAACGTCAGCCTGCGTCAGGGTCTCTCGACCACCCAGCAGTTCACAGCGACCCCGGAATCGGTCGTCGGTCAGCGGATCCTCGCCTCGGCGTTCCCGGCGGGCAGTTCGGTACCGGTCGTCATCGTCGTGGCCACGGACAGCGCCCCGGCCGCCGAGGCGGCGGCGCGGGCGGTGCCGGGTGTGGCCTCGGTCCAGACGGCGGCGGCGAATGCGACCTGGACCGAGCTCGACGCGACGAGTACCGCGGCGCCGGGTTCGGCGGCGGCGTTCTCCGTGGTCACGTCGTTGCGCTCGGCGCTCGCCACGGTCAGCCACGCGCGCGCCGTCGTCGGCGGCGAGTCCGCGACGACGCTCGACGCCGAGCACGCCACGAACCGCGACACCTGGTTGCTGGTGCCCCTCGTGCTGCTCGTCGTCTTGTCGGTGCTGTTAATCCTGTTGGGTTCCCTCGTCGCGCCACTGCTCCTGCTCGCGACGGTGATCGCGTCCTTCAGCGCGGCGCTCGGCCTCGCGTGGCTCGTGTTCGTCCACGTCGACCACTACCCGGCGTTGGCCACCGGCGTGCCCTTCTACGCCTTCCTCTTCCTCGTCGCGCTCGGTGTCGACTACAACATCTTCCTGGTGTCTCGAGCCAAACAGGAGCGTGGCCCGCGCGGCGCGACGCAGGGCATGTTGGCGGCCCTCACCTCGACGGGCGGGGTCATCACCTCGGCCGGCGTGTTGTTGGCCGCGGTATTCGCGGTATTGAGTGTCCTGCCGCTCATCGAGCTCACCCAGGTGGGCGTGATCGTCGGAATCGGGGTACTGCTCGACACGTTGCTCGTGCGCACCGTGCTCGTCCCCGCCCTCGCGGCCGTGCTGGGTGAGCGGTTCTGGTGGCCGTCGCGACGAGACGTCGACGGGTCCGCTTGAGGCGACGACGGCGCGCTGCAGCGAGCGCCGCAGGGCGTGATCGCGTCCCGGTGCAGTAGAACTGAGGGGCGGCAACGACGCCGCCTGGAGGTAGCGATGACCGCGGGTACCGACGTTTCACTTGATGAACTGGCTGAGGGCGCGTGTGAGGTCGTCACAACGATGCTCGCCGAAGCGGAGCGCCGTCGCCAGCGGCGCGATCGCGCGGCTCGGCGCCGATTCGTCGGGCTCTTCCGGGACCCCGCCGCCCTCGACGTGACGATCGCACTCACCGACGAGGTCATGCGATTCACGTCGCGCGAGCCCGCGTTGCGGGTGTTGCGTACCGCGGCGCGACGGGCGAGTGCGCGCGGCCTCGGACTGTGGAACGTCATCGGGTTGCGAGCGCTCGCCGCGCTCGGACCCATCGCACCGGCGGCGGTGATCCGCCTCGTGCGCTGGCGGGTCCGACGGCTGAGCGCCGACCTCATCCTCGACGCGGCACCGGCGGCCCTGGGCCGACACGTGACGGCGCGCCGCCGCGAGGGCCTCGGGGTCAACGTCAACGTCGTCGGCGAGGCGGTGCTCGGCGAAGCCGAGGCGTCCGAGCGCCTCACGCGGGTGCTCGACGTGATTGCCCGGCCCGACGTCACCTACGTCTCGGTAAAGGTGTCCTCCATCGTGAGTCAGTTGACGACAATCGACCACGACGGGTCGCTCGACCGTGTCGTCGAGCGACTGACCGTGTTGCTGCGCGCTGCGCGCGATCACGGCGTCTTCGTGAACCTGGACATGGAGGAGTACCGCGACCTGCGTCTCACCATCGACGCCTTCCGCGCCGTGCTCGCCGAACCCGAGTTCGACCACCTGAGCGCGGGTGTCGTGCT
>JAJZSX010000238.1 GCA_021849435.1 Actinomycetes bacterium
AATGTAACATGTTATAAGTGGAGAGCGGGTGGGGGTGAAGGTCCTGATCATTGGCGCTGGTATCGTCGGTGCCGCGTGTGCTCGATCGCTCGTTCGTCGTGGGGTCGACGTGACGGTGCTTGACCGCGACGCACCCGCGAGTGCCACGTCGGCCGCTGGTGAGGGCAACCTGCTCGTCAGTGACAAAGCGCCCGGGGCCGAGTTAGACCTCGCCAGGTACTCACTGCAACTCTGGTCGTCGTTGAGCGGTGAGCTCGCCGCGGAGACCAATGGCGCCTTCACCTCGGTCGAGTACCAGTCCAAGGGTGGCATCGTGGTCGCGAGGGGCGACGACGAAGCCGAGGCGCTCGCGCGCTTCGCCGACGCCCAACGCGGCGTAGGGATCGACGCGCGTGCGCTCGGCGTCGCCGAGGCGCGTTCCCTTGAACCCGAGCTCGCGACCTCGATCGCCGGCGCCGTGCACTACCCCGAGGACGCCCAGGTCCAGCCGGTCATCGCGACCGAGGCGCTGCTCGCGTCGGCTCGGGCGGCCGGTGCGCGCGTGCTCGCCAACACGACGGTCACCGGCGCGCTACGCGACCGCGATGGCCGACTCGTCGGGGTCACCACCAACGGCGGCCACCTCGAGGCGGACGCCGTGCTCGTGGCCGCGGGGCCCTGGTCCGGAGATGTTGCACGAGCCCTCGGTGGCGCGCTCGACGTCGGGCCGCGAAAGGGACTGTTGCTCGTGGCCGCGCGCACGCACCAACGGATCTGGCACAAGGTCTACGACGCGAGCTACGTCGGGGCCGTCCAATCGAACGAGCACGACCTCGCGACCTCGACGGTCATCGAATCGACGGCGTCGGGCACGGTGCTCATCGGTTCCTCGCGTCAGAACGTGGGTTTTGACGGGTCTATCGACGTCGCGGTGCTCGGCGAGATCGCGCGCAAGGCGATCGCGCTGATGCCGTTTCTCGCCCAGGCGACGATCATCCGTGCCTACGGCGGGTTTCGTCCCTTCTCTCGCGACCATCTGCCCGTCATCGGTCCCGATCCCGACGTGGCCGGTATCTGGTACGCGACGGGCCACGAGGGGGCCGGCATCGGGCTCGCCCCGGGTACCGCCGAGTTGCTCGCGGCGACGATGCTCGGCGAACCGACCGCGATATCGCTCGCGCCCTTCGCGCCCGGGCGCCCATCGCTGCGCGAGGTGGCCTAGATGGTCGCGCGACCGGTCCCGCCCGCGAGCGACGTCATCGGGCCAACGGCGTCGGTACCGATCACGATCCTCGTCAACGGCGAGCGTCACGTCGGCGTGCTCGGCCAGAGCCTGGCGGGGGTCATGCTCGCCGCGGACACCCTGGCCTGGCGCACGTCACCATTGCGCGGGCGCCCGCGCGGGGCGTTCTGTGGCATCGGGGTCTGCTTCGACTGCCTGGTCGTGGTGAACGGCCAGCGCGACGTGCGGGCCTGTCAGCGCCGGGCCCGTGACGGCGACGTCGTCGAATTCGACGGCGCGACGTCGACGGAGCGGACATGAGCGAGGTCGTCGTCATCGGGGCGGGACCCGCCGGACTTGCGGCGGCGATGGCTGCGCGCGCCCGTGGCAGCCGGGTGGTGGTGCTCGACGCGTCTGATGACGTGGGCGGCCAGTACTGGCGACACCTGCCGCCCGAGCGGCCGTCCGCACGCGAGTCACTGCTCCATCACGGGTGGTCAACGTTCCAGACGATGCGCGCGGCACTCGCGGCCGATCCCAACTGTACGGTCGTGACCGGGGCTCACGTCTGGGCCCTCGATGGCGGTGCGGTCCACGTGCTCGTCGGCGAGGCCGACGGTACCGATCGCGAGGCCCGGGTCTACCGGCCCGACGCGCTCGTGCTCGCGACCGGGGCTTACGACCGCGTGCTGCCGGTACCGGGCTGGGATCTCCCGGGGGTCTTCACTGCGGGCGGCGCCCAGGCGCTCGCCAAGGGCGAGCGCGTCGCGGTGGGCGAGCGCGTCGTCATCGCCGGGACGGGTCCGTTCCTGCTGGCGGTGGCGGCGTCGGTCGTCGCTACTGGTGCCACCGTCGTCGGGGTCTACGAGGCGAGTCGCGCCGCACGACTGGTGCGCCACTGGGCCGCGCGTCCGTGGGAACTCGTGGCGACCCCCGCCAAGGCCCGCGAGCTCGCCGGTTACGCCGCCATCCTCGCGCGCCGGCGAATCGCCTACCTGCCCGGACGCGCCGTGACGGCGATTGAGGGGCGCGACCGGGTCGAGTCGGTCACCGTCAGCGCCCTTGACGGGTCGTGGCGACCGGTCGCGGGCAGTGCGCGCACCTTTGAGGTGGACGCGGTCTGCCTCGGCCACGGTTTCACCCCGCGGCTCGAACTCGCGCTCGCTGCGGGTTGCCGGCTGGACGACGAGCGATTCGTCGAGGTCGACGGCGAGCAGCGAACGAGTGTGGCGTCGGTCTTCGCCGCCGGCGAGATCACGGGCATCGGGGGGGTGGACCTCGCGATGGCTGAGGGTACCGTCGCCGGACACGTGGCGGCCGGCGGCCGGTTGAGCGACCCGGCGCTGCGCGTCGCGCTGCATCGACGACGGGTCCTGCGTGGCTTTGCAAAACGCCTCGCGCGCGCCCACGCCATCGGCGAGCGCTGGCCGTCCTGGTTGAGCGATGAGACAATCGTGTGCCGCTGCGAGGACGTGCGCGTCGCCGACCTCGCCGCGGCATCGGCGGCGACGCGGTCGTCCGGTCTTCGCTCGCTCAAACTGTTGAGCCGCGCCGGTCTCGGCCCGTGTCAGGGCCGAGTCTGCGGACGCACGGTCGAAGCACTTCTCGCCGCGCGCTCGCCCGAGGGTCGCCTCCTCAGTTCGAGTACCACGGACCGCCGCCCAATCGCCATGCCGATACGCCTCGGTGAGCTGGCGAGCGGCGCGACAACGTCAACGCAGGAAAACCGGTGAAAGGCCAGAGATGAAGGATGAGCACGTGAACTTTCGAGGGGTCATCGTCGCGACGGCGCTCGCGTTCAAGGAGGATTCGAGCGCCCCGGCGGGGCTCGCGGTGGACTACGACCGGTTTGCCGAGCACTGCGACTGGCTGATTCGCAGCGGCTGTCGGGGGGTCGGGCCGAACGGGTCGCTCGGTGAGTACTCGTCACTCACCGACGAGGAGCGCCGCAGGGTCGTCCAGGTCGCGGTGGAGGCCGTGGGGGGCCGGGGCATCGTGATCGCTGGTGTGCACGGGGTCGGCTGGCACCAGGCCCAGCAGTGGGCGCGCTACGCCCAAGAGGACGGCGCCGACGGCGTGCTCCTGCTACCCCCGACGATCTACCGGGCCTCGGAGTCCGAGGTGATCGAGCACTTCACGCGCGTCGCCGAGGTGGGCATCCCGATCATGGCCTACAACAACCCCTTCGACACCAAGGTCGACATCGTCCCCTCGATGGTCGCGCGGCTCGCGGAGATCCCCGAGGTCCAGGCCATCAAGGAGTTCTCCGGCGACGTGCGACGGGTCATGGAGATAAAGGAGCTCTGCGACATCGACGTGATCGCCGGGGCCGACGACCTGCTCTACGAGTCGATTGTCGCCGGCGCCGTCGGCTGGTTCGCGGGCTACCCCAACGCCTTTCCCCGCGAAGCGGTGGAGATCTACGAGCTGGCGATGGCGGGGCGACTGGCCGAGGCGAAGGAGCTCTATGAGAACCTCGTGACGGTCTTTCGCTGGGACTCGCGCGTCGAGTTCGTCCAGGCCATCAAGCTATCGATCGACATCGCCGGACAGAGCTTCGGCGGACCCACGCGCCCACCTCGCGGACCGCTCAGCGCCGAGAACGAGGCGCGCGTTCGCGCCGATACCGCCAAGGCCCTCGCGTACCTGGCCACCCGGGTCAAGGGGTAGCGGCGATGCGAGCGAGTCGGGTGATCACCGCGGTCGATTCCCACACCGAGGGCATGCCCACGCGGGTGGTCACGGGCGGTGTGGGCGTCATCCCCGGCGACACGATGAACGAGAAGCGTCTTTATTTCATCGAGAACCTCGACGACATCCGCAAGTTCCTCATGTTCGAACCCCGCGGCCACGGCGCGATGAGCGGCGCAATCCTGCAGCCCTCGACCCGCCCGGACGCCGAGTGGGGCGTGGTCTACATCGAGGTGTCGGGCTGTCTGCCGATGTGCGGCCACGGCACGATCGGCCTCGCGACGGTGCTCGTCGAGACCGGGATGGTCGAGGCCGTCGAACCGATCACGACTATCCGCCTCGACACGCCCGCCGGCTTGGTGGTCGCCCACGTGCGCGTGTCCGACGGGCACGCCGACTCGGTGACCATCGAGAACGTCCCGTCCTTCGTGGCGCGTCTCGACGACGTCGTCGAGGTCCCGGGCGTCGGCGCCGTGCCCTACAGCCTCGCCTACGGTGGCAACTTCTACGCCATCGTCAACCTCGAGGACGTCGGGCTCACCTTCGAGCGCTCGCGCCAGCACGAGATCACCGCGGTCGGCCTGGCTATCATGGCCGCCATCAACGAGTCGGCGCCCCCCCACCACCCCGAGACCGCGGGCGTCGACTACTGCCACCACGTCGAGTTCCTCGCGCCGGGTTCGACGGCTCAGCGCTCGCGTCACGCCATGTGCATCTACCCGGGGTGGTTCGACCGGTCCCCGTGCGGGACGGGGACTTCGGC
>JAJZSX010000239.1 GCA_021849435.1 Actinomycetes bacterium
ACTGGAGCGCAACGACTCTGTCGAGGTGGCTTGAGGGGACGAGATGCATATCGAACACGGTGACCGTATCGGTGGTGGTGTCATGCTCGCCAGCAACGAAGAGCGTCTCGTCGGGTATGAAGATTCCCCGTTCGACGAGCAAGCGGCGAGTGGCCTTTCGGTTCAAGATCGCGGCCGCGGAACGGGCGCTCGCGCCACCCCGATTACCGCCACAGGCACCACAGTCCAGCGAGGAGGCGTAGGGATTGTTCTCCGTGGTGCTGGCATGCCCACAGAGCAGCACCACGGGTGCGAAGTCGCGAGTCAGACCCATGGTGCTGAGTGCGGTCTGCGCGAACAGCGCCTGGTCGGCGTCGCTCATCGCACCGACTGCGGGGTCGACATCGACGATCGTGTCGATCGGCGGGGTCACAATCCGGTGCGCCCACGCTCGTAGTGCCTGATAGCCGGTAGGAGCCAGCGTCCTTAGTGCCGCCACCGGGCCGGCGAGAAACCCGCCGGCTTCAGCGAGTGCAAAGGACGACAGGGTTCCCTTCTTGGCGCCGTCAAACGCGCTCTGGGCGGCGGCGAGCGCCTGTCGACCGGTCAGTTGACGACCGACAGCCCGGATCGACGTCACGGCTGGTCGCTCTCCCAGCTCCGTGCTCGGTCGGATCAGCACCGGGCAGAGGTCGAGAGTCTGATCGGATCCCCACGGATGGAAGCGAATCGGCAGAGCGAAGAATCCGGCGAACCCGAACGTCTCGTAGAGACCACCGTTCTCGAGATGCCGGCGCAATCCCTCGGAGCGCACGTCGATGCAGAAGACCGCCTGCACCTCAGGACGCACTGACGAGGTCTCAACACGTCGATTCAACGTAGCGAGCAGCCAGTCGCGGTAGTGGCCCTCGTAGGCAGCGAGCCACACCCGTGCCGCCTCGGTCGCTGTCAGTTGTGACAGTCGTGTGCCTACTTCTTTGTCGAGCTCGCCCCCAACAGAGAGACGTACTGGCCAGGTCTCGTCGTCCGTCGAGAAGTCCTTGGGTCCCTCTGATCCACCGGAGAGCGGACTCCAGCTCAGGTTGCGCTTCCTCAGTGCGCGGCGCGCGGGAGCGCGCAGAAGGGTCGCCGCGTAGCAGAGCCTCACGGCGAGTAAGTCGAGCAGGTGAAGGGCCGGACCGACATGATCGGGGTCGGCCCACAGTGACCGCCATTTGGCATGTCCCGCCCACCCAGGCATGCGCGCGAGATGACGTGCGAATTCGAGGACTCGAGTCTCCTCGGTGATACCGAGCAACTCAAGACATGCGAGTATCGCATCTTCGGGATCTGCTCCCAGGTCGGCTAAGCGCTTGCGACCAGCCCGTCCGATGAGCGAACGCGCCGCCGGGTCACAGACCACCACCTCTTGCCAGGCGGCGTAGAAGCCTCGAGCGCCATTGTCAGGCAGTATCCCCGCGAGGTAGGCGGCGCACCACTTGGCGACCTCTCGGTCCACGGTCACTGCGATCTGGGTCCCAACGACGACGTCGTCGCGTTCCACATCGATCCACACCTGCGCGCCGCCCAAGCGAGAGGCGCCCCCCTGCCCTCCGTCGCCGTATCTCGGCCCAGCCCCAGCAGGGTCACCGTCAAGGGCCGCGCGCAGATCGGCGTCGGTCAGCCGCCCGCTGACGTAGGATTGATAGAGGAGTTCCGTTGACGGATATCCGTTGATGCCGAGTACCTGGTTCGCGTAGGCAACAGCGCGATCGAAGGGCATGTGACGCGAGTCCCACAGCGGATTCACCGCGATGAAGGTGGACAGCGGCCACAGCGGGGCGATCACGCGCGCCGCCTCCTCGACCTGGGCAAGCAATCGGGCTCGAGCGGCAACGGGCTCTTCACTGTTCATGCGGCACTCTCCTCCCATGATCTGATGATTTCGAAGGTCTGCCCAGGTACGCCGTCGCGCGCGCGCCTTTCTGATCGCCGTTCCCCACCCACAGCCAGTCGTACCGGCGGCGTGGCGGCATTGACCAGGATCGCGGTCAAACGCCGCTGCGCGGAGGGCAGACGGATCGAACTGGCGGCGACAACCCCGGCGGCTGCCACGGCCACTAACCACCATGGGTTCAGCGTTCCGATACCGGCGGCAGGTAGTGCCGGAGCGATCCAGCGCCCTAGCCCGCCGAGCAACAGTCCATACAGGGTGCCGGCGAGGAGCGACGCAGTTGCCCACCACATCATCCAGCCCGACGACGAGGGACGTCGACCCGACCACGACCACGACGCCGAGGCCACCGTCGCCGCTGCGAAGATGGTTAATAGTGCCGCTCCCCGATGTGCGAGTGCCCCGGGAATCGCCGCCATCGCGCCGATTGTCGCCGTGGTCGTGATCAAGGTCGTCGCTGCTCGGGCTAGTGGTGCCGTCGCGCTGGCGGGCACTATCGGTGCCCGACCGGGCCGAGGCACCTGTGAGCCCGACCCGAAGAACAACGTGGCCTTATACAGTGCATGGCCAATCAGGTGCACAACAGCCGCGAGGTAGGCACCCACCGCGCACTCGGCCATCATGAAGCCCATCTGGCTCATCGTCGAGAACACCAGTGAGCCCTTCACGTCTGCCTTGTGGGTCATGAGTACAGCGGCCACGGTCGCAGTAACTCCAGCGACGACGAACACGCTGACCATGGCCAGCGTGGAACCACCGGTTACAGCGCTGAGGCGGACCAGCAGGATGCCGCCACCGTTCACCACTCCGGCGTGCAGGAGAGCGGACGTCGGAGTTGGAGCCGACACCGTGCCAGGAAGCCAACGTCCGAGTGGGCCCTGCGCAGAGCGTGTCAGGGCCGTCACGACGACGAGGAGCGCCACGATCCCCGTCAGGCCGCCCAAACGCTCCGATGCCCCTTGAAGCGCACTTGGGGAGGCCAGGTCGATGTTGCCGGCTCGTTCCCACGTGAGCAGGAGCGCAGCCAGCAGGGCCAGATCACCGACCGCGAACATACGTAGCGAGAGTTGCGCTGTGGCCCGGACTCCTGGAAGATCCAAACGGCATCTAAGCACGGCGATGAACGCCACCCCGGCGATCACCCAGGCGCCCACCAGCACCGTGACGGTGGCCGAGGTGCATACGACTGCCATCGCCGCGACGATCACATTCGCGCCAGCAAAGAACCTCGGAGCGGTGCGATCTCCCTGCAGGTAGCGAAGAGAGAAACTCTGCACCACGGCTCCCACCGCGCAGACCAGCACCACCAAAGTGACAGTCAACTGGTTCGCCCACAGGCCAAACACTGGCTGGCCGTGCGCACCGTCCACAGCCACGACGAACGGCCCACGCAGCACCACCGAGGCCGCAGCAGCCACTGCTAGCAACGCGGATAGCCAGGCAAGCCTGGACGCCCTCCGGCATCGCCAATCCGACCCGCGTCCGCCGATTATTGACACGCCGGCGCCTATCAGCGCGACGGGGACCACACCAGCCAGGCACACTTCTCCGAACATGCCCCTCACTGCCCGTCCTTGAGCGGCGTCGACGTCCGCGGACCTCGGTCTACCGGTGGGCTACTTACGAGTTTCATATCATGAATACTAAACCATGATTTTGGGCTATGACAAGTTACTTGGTCGCGCCACCCTGGATGGAGCCCGTCTTTTGTTTCACGAAACCGCTACCATTTAGCCCATGGCGCGTTCCGAGGGCGAGTCGAAGGAGACTGCGGGCGCAACCTGGACGTTCCTCACCAACCACGGCCACGTTCTCGTCTGCATCGCTAGTGATCCCGGCATTCGTGGTCGTGACATCGCTGACCGAGTTGGGATCACCGAGCGTGCAGCTCAATCGATCGTCGCCGACCTCGTAGGGGAAGGCTACGTGAATCGGATCCGGATCGGCCGACGAAACCACTACGACATCAATTCCGACCGACCGCTACGCCACCCCGTTGAACAACCTCACAGCATCGGCGACCTCCTCCAGCTCGTCGCCGGGCTGGAACCGCCACGACGTCGTCGAGCAACGGCGTCTTAAACGAGCCAGTCAGGTCATGGGCGACGACCCGCGAGGAGATCCTCTCTGAACGTGCCGTCACGTGAGTGACGCCGTCCTCGTAGAGCACCCGCCCATCATCGACTGAACGAAGATCGACTGAAGAGGGAAGGCAGCGTCTGCCACCACGGCCACGCCGGCGGCGAGAGCGACCATCGCCGGCCCTACGCGGCCCGTTCCATCCGTACGAAGGTGATCGCGCGCACACGCTCTCAGGGCATCCCAGCCATGCCGCAACCTATCGTCCTCGGTGACCGGGTCGCTCACGGTCATCGCGTCCACCACCGCCACCGCCAGCGGTGTGGACTGGGCGGATCGCTACCAGTATCGCGACCAACTCAATGGGTGCGCGACTGCAGACCTCGCGACACCGTCCCCGGTCGTGGTCGCGTTGACTAGGGCCCGCTCCCTGCGTAGTACTCGCGATGTCTCTTCTCTGGCGGCCGCACGTACATCCGACCGGTGGGCTCAGCGACTCCGTTACGAATCCTATTACGCGAAGTGGTCTTCGGTTATGAGCTACGGTAATCGTATGCTGCGACGACGGCCAACGGTTGATCCCCCAGCGACCAATAATCCTGTCCGCCAGTGGCAGTACGCCGGGCACCCCTACACAGGCAGGGTGGCGGT
>JAJZSX010000240.1 GCA_021849435.1 Actinomycetes bacterium
GCGGGGCTGTGTGAGGATTTGACCGCTACTCAGACCCTCTACCCAGGGACCAATCTCACTCTCGTCTACTCAGTCAAGGAGACGTGAGGCTCTGCAGCGACTTTGGGCTTACGCAAGGAGGTCTGGAATCGTGACGACGTTGACATTCGCGTTGAGTCTCTGACTGACGATAGGTGACAACGCTGCCATGGCTAGGCGATGGACTTGCTTACCCATTCAGTGTCGTGTGACACCCCTATTCTAGGTTTTCGAGAATGGCGAATCCTACAAAACGCGAACGAAACACTGGAGTGATCACTCTGGTTGGCGCGGCTGTCGTCGCTGTCAGCGTCTTCATGCCCTACATCAACGCGGGCTCGGGCATCTTTTCGAGCAATCGAACACCATTCCAGTTCGGCTCGTACTCTCAATTCAGCTCAAACGGTTTTGAGGTCCTTATTGGGGCGGCACTTATCGCGCTAAGTGGCCTGCGTTTCCTCAAGGTCATCTACCCGAAGAAGGGGCCGAATGGCTTCGGTCTCTTCTTCTCCTGTGTAATAGCGGGGATCACCGTCCACGACGTGTGGTCGACCAAGGGCTGGAACGGAACCGTTCGTCTCGCTTACGGTGGCGCGATCGGTTACGTAGGAGTGGCGATTGCAGCCGTTGCCCTCATCGTCTACGTAACGACGAAAAACTCCGACGAGCCCGTTGCCATGCTTATAGCGCCGCCCAATTCCGCTATGGCGCCACCCACGCGATTGACTCACTGTCACCAATGCGGGGCGGGTCTCAACGCCGGGGCGAAATTCTGCGCCTCGTGTGGCACGGCGGTCAGTGGATAGACGAAGCAGCCTTCGCTCGGCCGTGGTGAACTCGATACCTTGGCCCGCCTACCTGTGAAACTCGTCAGGTAGCGTCAAGAAATGTCCCGACACGTCCCGAAAGACCGTGGCGGACAGCTGCCACTGTTTGCGCTCGACGGAGGCAACCGAGTAGCTGCTCTCCTCCACGGGCGAGCCTGGCCAGAATCCACTCGCTTCCCCGCCAACCACGGCGATTCTCACGTTCGCACCGTTGTGTGGGAAGACCTCATCAGCTCATCTTCCCCGCTGCTGATTGCCGGTTTCTCCTCACTGGGTGAACTCGTCCACCTCGTTTCCGACTGGTCAACCGCCCCGCATGGCCGAGACGAGGAATGCGTGCGCATCGTGTTCGGGGCTGAACCTTTCACTTCTTCGAAGCACGAGTTTCGCTCAGCCCGTGCCGAGTTCACCGACGGTGCCCGGAAGTACTGGCTTGAAGTCGAAGGGGTCTCGCTCCGGTCCTCGGCGCAGGTCCTTCAGACAATCGAAGCACTGGAGCGTGGACTTCTTACGACACGATTCATCCATGGCGCGAACCATCTGCACGCCAAGATCTTCGTCGGGGAAATGGCGGCCACCGTCGGATCTAGCAACTTCACGAGATACGGGCTGGGCAGCCAGTATGAAGCTAACGCGAGATTCGACTCGGCTCACGAGCCCAAGCGCTATCGAGAACTCGTCTCCATCGCGGAGAACTACTGGGAAGCCGGTGAATCCTGGGACAAGGAGCTGCACGACCTACTCCACCAACTTCTTCGCGTCGTCTCCTGGGAAGAAGCGCTCGCGCGCGCCTGCGCAGATCTCCTCGAAGGCGACTGGGCCGCCCACTACCTCACCGAGCCCGTCTCGACGGAACGACCCCTCTGGCCATCGCAGCGTTCGGGAATCGCCGAAGCCCTTTGGATCTCTGAGACGGTGGGAAGCGTGCTCGTCGCGGACGCGACGGGTTCGGGCAAGACACTCATGGGCGCCCACCTAGTTCGTGCGGCACGCGACCGGCTGTGGCGCACGGGACGCACGCGGCGTGATCTCACGGTCTTGGTCGGCCCACCCGCCGTCATCGGGACCTGGAAATCGGAGGCGATTGAACTTGGCCTCATGCTGGAGACGGTGTCGCACGGAATCCTCTCGCGGGCCACCTTGGAACTGACGAGTGACAAGGGCCGATTGGTCCGACATGCTCAGATCCTCGCAGTTGACGAAGCACACAACTTCTTGAATCGCGGCTCCAAGCGAACACGACAGGTCCTCGAGAGTCTCGCCGACAACGTGATGCTCTTCACTGCTACGCCGATTAGCCGTGGAGCCACTGACCTGTTGGATCTCGTGGGACTTCTCGGCCCCGACAACTTCGAGGAGACCACCCTCGAGATCCTGAACCGGCTCGATCGTCGCCGTGGACTGGGCGAAGGCATGCTCCTTCCCAACGAGGTCGATGCTCTGCGCCGAGAGATCCAACGCTTCACGGTGCGACGCACCAAGGCGCAGATCAACGAAATGGTCGACCGAGCGCCGGAGGCATTCATACATCCGATCACCGCGCGTGTCTGTCGTTACCCAGAACATGACGCGCGGATCTACCCCACGGAAGAGACCGTCGAGGACGCCCGACTCGCCGACGAAGTCCGTGACGCGGTTAACGGCCTCGTCGGAATCGCTCAACTCGAGAGCGATATAGGAGTTCCGCGAGGCTTGCGCTCGCAGTACACCGACGAGCAATGGCTCCGATTCCGAATCCACTCAGCGAAGGGGCTCGCCCGCCATCATGTTCTCGAAGCGCTTCGTTCATCGCGGGCGGCGGCAATCGAACATCTCGCCGGAACTCAAGAAGCCGCTCGTCGGTTCGCCCTCGATCCAAGTTTCAAGACAACGAACACCGGTGACGTGATATCGAAGCTGCGACAGCGTCTGAACGAGGGTGCACCGATGGTTCGTCTCAACTGCGACGTCGAACCATGGCTCGTTGACGTTGAGCAGTGGCAGGCAACATGTTCCGAGGAGATCGAACGCTACGAACGTGTGCTGAGTCTGGTTGGGAACATGTCGGATGCACGGGAAGAGACCAAGGTCGAGCTCCTCACCCGCCTGTCGCGCGAGCACGATCGTGTCCTGGCGTTCGACAGACACCCGGTGACCCTCGCGATGCTCGGTGTCCTCCTCGGCACGAGGGAGCTGGGGAGTACAGAGGTTCTCCTCGCCAATAGTGAGTCACAACGTCGCAAGGTGACCGAAGCATTCGCCCCCGACGCAAGCATCAGCGCAGTCGCACTGTGTTCTGACGCCATGAATGAAGGGCTCAATCTCCAAGGTGCGTCATGCATCGTCCATCTCGACCTTCCGACCACGCTCCGCGTGGCCGAGCAACGGGTGGGCCGAGTTGACCGAATGGACAGCCCTCACGACACCATCGAGGCGTGGTGGCCTCAAGATGGTCCAGCATTCGCGACGCGCGCCTACGAAAAGCTGGTCCGGCGAGCCCGAGAGAGTGAGGAACTCCTGGGATCGAATCTGCGGATTCCGGACTTCGAGCAGCAAATCAACAACACGAACATCGTCACCGCGGCCGACCAGATTGAAGAGTTGACAAAGGCGCAACGCGAGCCCTGGGACGGGATTCAAGACGCTCTCGAGCCAATTCGTCAGTTGGTGTCGGGACCTACCGCCATCGTCCCCGCCGATGTCTACGGCCACTACCGCCTTGAGACCAGCCGCGTCTTGGCACGGGTTGCGCCGCTGCGCTCTCGTCGTCCGTGGGCGTTCTTCTCGATTGCCGCGGCCGCTCACGGCGCGCCGCGGTGGCTGATCGTGGACCAGTCGGTCCCTGGGGGTTTCACGACTGATCTTCACGACGTGGCGGCTCGCTTGAGGGACCTGCTCGATGAGAATCCCCGCAATCGAGAATTCGATAACAATGCTGCCACCGTATTAGATCGTTGCCTCAATATCGCTGCCGTGGCGGAGCGTCAGCTTCTTCCCAAACGAATGCTTCGAGCGCTCACCCAAATGGAGCACGTCATCACCTCATGGGCCGCTCGAGCCCGAAAGGAGCGCGATGAAGAGACCGGCACCCTGTGGTCCGAACTGGCTTCGTTGGCCAGCTCGAAGAACACGGCGGTAGATCCCTATCTCGTTGCGGAGCGATGGCTGGAGTTCGTCTCGCCGTTTCTCGCTCAGCAACGGGAAGAGGCGCGCCGTCGGCGCTACATCCTCCTCGGAGACATCACGGCTGGGCTCCAGCGCGAAACCCCCGAGTACGCAGATCTCGCAGCGCGCTTCACTGACCTACCCGCAGCCGCACCCCTCGATGAACGGGTCACCGCCTGCATTCTCGGGGTCCCTGAGACGTCGTAGTCGCCTGGGAGGCAAAGGAACCCATCCGGACCTGCCCATACGGTCCCGAAGACAAAGAGCCCGCCAACACTTGCTTAGGAGACGGCCAGTTCTTTGTCACCACTCAAAACTGCGTTCCAGAAGGGCGGTTTTCGCGTTCCAAGAGTGGGGGGTCTACGCGGTTCCCGGCCCTTTTGAAGTCCTGGTCACAACTAATTCGCGGAAGTCCCACGAGGCGGGACTTCCCCGTGAAGCTCCGCGAGTAAAACGACACTAAGCCTACGTCCCGCGCGCTCAGTGTCGTTACTTCGGAACAGCGCAACGCTTGGTCAAAGACAAAGCGATATTTGTCTTTAGTTCGTCTCGGTTCGGCCGCAAGTTGAGTCGCTAGTGCAAGAGTCGCCAGACAGCCGTCAGCCAAATCGCCCAATAGCCCGATGAACCGCCCCGGGACGCTCG
>JAJZSX010000241.1 GCA_021849435.1 Actinomycetes bacterium
GCAGACAGGACGCCGCCTACTTCGCGCCGTTCCTGCAAGTCGAGAACGGGAAGTACCTTCGCCGCAGCGTCATCTACGAGGCGCTGACTGGGCTAGCCGACGATCGGGCGTACTCGGCCCCGTACGAGTCGGAAGTCGTGAGCGCACAACTAGCCCCCCTGCTGGACGATCTGGGGCTTGCTCGCGGTAATCCATCCATTCAGATGGCTCGCACGTGGCTCCGCGCCGAGTTGATCCCGCGGGACACCAGACAGTCCCTGGAAGGAGTGGGCCTGCTTCGGTGCAGCCTGAACGGCGCCAGTCTCTCGACCTCCGCTCAGGTCCTCTCGTCGTACGGCGTTGAGAAACCTGAACTCGTTGTTCGGATGCTGCTGGACACGATGAGACTTGACGGCGCCGTCGGTACGCAGGGGGCAGTCAACGCCAAGGACCCGGTCTTCGCCCCGATTCTGGCGGAGCACCAGTACGTCCTCAACGGCAAGACGCCGCCAAATCTACCCGTCCACCGATGGGTCGGCTCGGATCGCGACACGAAGAATCGCCGCACTCGAATCGTCCGCAAGGCCCTCGACCGTGCAGGTTCATCAGTGCATGCGGTTGATGTCCTAGAAGAGATCTGGACCGCCCTTCTTGACGCTGGGGTTCTGCTCGGTCGAGATTCCAGGTTCAACGTCCCGCTCGACTCCTGGTACTTCGACCTTCCCCGCAACGGGCGGTACTTCTGCGGGACCTGTCGACGCTGGACCTGGCTCGGAGGTTCGATTTGTCCCACTCCCTCCTGTGGCGGAACCCCGGTCGAGACCGAGCAGGCACTCGACTACTGGGGATCGCTGTACAGCACGCGAGATCGAATTCAGCCACTGCGGGTCGAAGAACACACCGCACAGTGGACGAGCGACGAAGCCCAACGTATCCAGGAAGAATTCGTCAAGGGCCACGTCAACGTCCTGTCATGCTCGACCACCTTTGAAATGGGCGTCGACGTGGGTGCGGTCCAAGCGGTGCTGTGCCGAAACGTACCGCCAACTCCGGCCAACTACATCCAACGCGCCGGGCGCGCCGGTCGCCGCGAGGGAGATGCGTCACTGGTCGTGACCCTCGCTCGGACGCGGAGTCACGATGCGTACTACTCATCCCAGCCCGAGCGCCTCGTATCGGGCGTCGTTCCGGTGCCTTCGATCGACATCGACAATGCGAACCTCGCCCGTCGGCATCTGTACGCAACGGCCCTGTCGCGTTTCTTGAGAGAGACGTTTCCGGATCAGCCCGGCGGATTGAAATCAGGAGACTTCTTCGAAGCCGACGGCGGCCGTACAGACGAGCCATCGCCCGCCGAGCGATTCGCCAAGTGGGTCGCCGGACCCGGGCTTGTGTCGGTCCCCGCCGCCGACATCGGGTTCACTGTTTCGGTCAATCTAGAGCTCGGGATTCCAACGCCGGGTACATGGACCGGCGTCCTGACCTCAACTGACGCTGATCACCCGGGACCTTTGACTGTCGCCCGTGAGGCGTTCGTGGACGACATCAAAATTGTTCGTGATCGTCGAGAGCAGGTATCAGCACGAATCGATGACCCCGAGACCGACCCGAGTAGTCGGGGGAAACTGAACAGCTTGCGGACTGTACTGTTCCGCACGGAAGACACGCTTCGTGCCAAGGACGCAATCGGCGAATTGGCCAACAACGGCGTCCTGCCCAAGTATGGATTCCCGGTTGATGTCGTTGGCCTGCACCCCGTGACCGCCGACCGGGCCACCGTTACGGGGCTCGACAAGCTGAACCTGACTCGCGACCTTCGAATCGCGCTGAGGGAGTACGCCCCTGGTAACGAGGTGATGGCCGCCGGCAACATCGTCAAGTCAGTCGGGTTAAAGACACTTTCGGGCTACAACCTCCTGCTGTCCGAATTCGTGACGTGCGACGAGTGCGACTGGTTCACTCATACGTTGATTGCCGACGTGGGCAGTGAGGTTGATCTTCCAACCGTCTGTGGTTCGTGTGGCGGACCCGTGGAGAAGCGGCGCTTCATCGAGCCCCGGTACGGATTCATTGGTGAAGTCCAGAAGGACGTCGGTGGCTCACGTCGGCCCATCAGTCGATTGGGCACCAAGACCTACCTGTCGTACGAGGCCGAGAGCGCCGCCGGCGACGAGATCGAGTGGACGGAGCTGTCATCCACGCTCAGTTATCGCGGCGGGCGAATCGCGAAGAGGCTGACACTCACCACGATGCCGCAGATGACGTGTCTGTACTGCGGCTACGTCGAGCTCGGCGCGAAGAAGAAGGCGCAGCAACAAGGTCATCGCAACTACCGCAGTGCGGACCCCGATGCCCTCTGTACCAAGACCCTGTACACGTTGAAGTTGGGTCACCCGCACCGCACCGAACTACTGGAGATACGTCTGTCGTCAGCGACCCCCGCCTGCGTCTGTGGTGACCCGGTGTGTGCCGGTGCGTGGCGATCCCTCGCGGCTTCACTCGCTGTGGGAGCGGCGCGATTACTCAAGGTGAGCACGCTCGACATCGACGCCGACATCACCGGTGGTCGCGAGCCACGTGTCGTCATCTTCGACACGGCCGCCGGCGGCGCCGGGTACACGAAAACCATCAGCGAGAAGATTCCCGAACTCCTACGAAGCGCGCTGGGGGTCGTGCAGAACTGCGGCTGTACGCCAGACGGTTCGTGTTACCAGTGTCTTCGTAATTACCAGAATCAGACGCACCACGAGCATCTATCTCGCGCGACCGCTCAGTTGCTGCTGGGTCAAGCGCTCGCCTCGTTCTGACGCGCCGCCAGATCCAGTAGCCAGGGAGTGGTTCAATCTCATCAATGTCGGTAGTTGGCATTCAGCCACTTGAGAGCATGCAATCTCTTAGCGACGTTCAGAAACATGGCGCGGGAATCGAAGCCTAGAGTTGGAATTCTGCTGCCCGATGTGGTCATTCGGTTATCCGACTGAGTAGGGCAGACTGGTCAGGGCGGAATCGATTGCGCCCTCGGACAAACCAGGAACGGTGACAGGGGTGAGCGAGATGGGGAGTTCAATCGGGGACGCGGAGGCGCCGCTCAGTGCCGCCCCGATTTCTCTAAGCGATCTCGAGTCGTATCTAGGGCGCGCCTCCGATCTCCTTCGTGGCGCCATTGACCAGGCCGACTTCAAGGCCTACATATTCCCCCTCATGTTCTTTAAACGCATCAGTGACGTCTATCTCGAGGAGTATCAGCAAGCCCTCGCCGAATCTGACGGCGACCACGAATTCGCGAAATTCACCGAGAATCACCGATTCCAGATCCCCGACGGATGCCTTTGGGACGATGTCCGCCGCCGGACCGAGAACGTAGGTCAGGCTCTCGTATCCGCCATGCGTGGCATCGAGCGAGCCAATCCCGACACCCTCTTCGGCATCTTCGGCGGGGCATCGTGGACGAACAAGACTAAGTTGCCCGATCGGACCCTCGTCGACCTCATCGAACACTTCTCTTCGAAGTCCCTGACCAACTCAAACGTGGCGCCGGATGTCTTCGGTCAGGCCTACGAGTACCTCATCAAACGTTTCGCTGATCAGTCAAACAAGAAGGCAGGCGAGTACTACACGCCTCGTTCTGTCGTACGTCTTCTGGTGAACATTCTCGATCCTCGAGAGGGCGAAACGGTTTACGACCCCGCCTGCGGGACGGGCGGCATGCTTATCGAAGTGATCGAACACGTGAAGGCGGCTGGTGGCAAACCTCAACTGCTCTGGGGCAAACTCTTCGGCCAGGAGAAAGTTCTGACCACCTCATCCATCGCCCGGATGAACCTCCTCATCCACGGCGTCGTTGACTTCAAGATCGTCAAAGACGATACCCTGCGATCACCCGCCTTCACTCACAACGACCGCCTAGCCCGCTTCGACTGCGTCATCGCCAATCCCCCCTTCTCCCTCGAGTCGTGGGGCGAGGACCAGTGGCCGGCCGACAAGTGGGGTCGTAGCCAATTCGGTGGAACCCCACCAAGGAAGTACGGTGACTGGGCTTGGGTCCAACACATGGTTGCATCGATGACGCCACTGAACGGCCGCATCGCCGTCGTGGTGCCCCAAGGAGCCCTCTTTCGCAAGGCGAAGGAGGAGCCCGTGCGCCAGGCGATGATCGACGCCGACCTCATTGAAGCAGTCATCGGCCTCGCGCCCAACCTCTTCTACGGCACCGGTCTCGCGGCCGCAGTGATGATCCTGCGCACCCGCAAGCCAGAGGAGCACGCCGGTAAGGTGCTCTTCATCAACGCGGAATCGCTGTATCAGCGTGGCCGCAATCAGAACTCCCTCGAGGCTGACCAGGCCGCCCGGATTCTTGACCTCTATCGAAACTTCGCCGACGTACCCGGTTTAAGTCACGTCGCAACAAAGGAAGATATCAAGACCAACGATTTCAGCCTCAATGTCCCCCTCTACGTTGCACCAGTTGCGAATGGCCCGGCCGTGACCTTGGAAGAGAGCCTCCAGCGCCTCCGTGTCGCGTACGACCAGGTCCGGTCCTCTCGTGCGGATCTCGAGGCCCAACTCACCAAGTGGGGACTCTGATGCCCGAAGGCCGCATCACACAGAGCGAGCTCGAGAGTTATCTGTGGGGAGCCGCCGTCATT
>JAJZSX010000242.1 GCA_021849435.1 Actinomycetes bacterium
TCGACTTCGCTTACGCGGTGCACACCGAGGTCGGCCACCACTGCGTGGGCGCCAAGGTCAACGGACGCCTCGTGCCCCTTGACACGGTGCTGCACTCGGCTGACGTCGTGGAGATCGTCACGAGCAAGCACCAGTCTGCCGGGCCGTCGCGCGACTGGCTGAAGATCGCCAAGTCCTCTCGCGCCAAGTCCAAGATCCGCCAGTGGTTCCAGCGCGAGCGCCGCGAGGACGCGATCGAGGGCGGGCGCGAGGAGCTGACCAAGGCGCTTCGCCGTGAGGGATTGCCCATCGCGACCTCGCTCGCGTCGAGCGCCCTGGACGCGGTGATCGCCTCGCTCAACTTAGAGGACCTGGACGCCCTCTTCATGGCGATCGACAGCGGACAGATCTCCGCGCTCGCGGTCGTCCAGCGACTCGAGCGCGAACTGCACGGGGGCGAGGCCGAACAGTTGCCCACGACAGTCACGAAAATGCCGCGCAACAACCGGTCCGCGCGACGCACGGCGGGGGTCTACGTCGAGGGTCTCGACGACGTCATGATCCACCTAGCGCGCTGCTGCTCACCGGTGCCCGGCGACGCCATCATGGGCTTCATCACCCAGGGCCGGGGCGTGTCGGTGCACCGGGACGACTGCTCCAACGCTGTCGCGCTCGCGCACCGGCTGGGGGAGCGGATCATCGACGTGGAGTGGGACGGATCGGTTGGCGGCCAGTACCGGGCCGTCCTCGAGGTGCTCGCCTTTGACCGCTCGAGGCTGCTGCTGGACGTGTCCAAGGTCGTCGCCGAGTATCACCTCAACATCATCTCGAGCAGTTCCACGACCTCGGGCGCGCGCATCGTGCGCATGGTCTTTGACGTGGAGCTGGTCGACCCGACGCACCTCTCGAGCCTGCTCAGCGCACTGAAGGCGGTCGACGGGGTCTTTGACGCCTTCCGCCAGATCCCCGGACAGAATAAAGGAACATGAACGAACCGCCAGCGCAGTTTCGTGCCCCGGTGGGCACCCACGACGTCCTCGCCCCGCAGTCCGCGCTCTGGGAGGGCCTGATCGGGACCTTCGCGACGCTCGCGTACCGCTACGGCTTCTCCCTCGTGCTCAACCCGCTCTTCGAGGACGTGGGCGTGTTCAACCGCGGTATCGGCGAGCTGAGCGAGGTGGCGACCAAGGAGATGTACGTCTTCACCGACCGGGGGAACCGGACCCTCGCGCTACGCCCCGAAGGCACGGCCTCAGTGGTGCGGGCCTTCGTCCAGCACCAGCCGTCGACACCGTGGAAGGCGTGGTACATCACTCCGGCGTTCCGCTACGAGCGGCCCCAGGCCGGACGGTACCGTCAACACCATCAGCTCGGGGTGGAGGCGCTCGGGACCGACGACCCGGCGGTTGACGTCGAGGTGATCGCGCTCGCCTGGCGGTTCTATGAGGCGATCGGACTTCGCCGGGTCCGGCTTCTCATCAACTCGATGGGCCACGACGCGTGTCGCGGTCGCTACGTCGAGTTGCTGATGGCGCACCTCGCGGCGAACGAGTCGTCGCTCTGTGATGAGCACCGCGAGACGTGGTCGACGAACCCGCTACGCGTGCTCGACTGCAAGCGCACGGCGTGCCGGGCGGTCACCGAGGCCGGGCCGATGCTGCCCGACCACCTCTGCGCGGACTGTCGAAGCCACTTCGAGCGGGTGGTAAACGGACTGAACGGGCTCGGAATCGCGTCGGCCCTCGAGCCGCGCCTCGTTCGCGGCTTTGACTACTACACGCGCACGACCTTCGAGTTCGTCGCCGACGCCCTCGACGGTGCCCAGAACGCGATCGGCGGTGGCGGGCGCTACGACAAGTTGGCCGAGCAGCTTGGCGGTCCTGCGACGAGCGGCATCGGTTTCGGTAGCGGCATCGAACGGCTGCTGCTCGCGCGTGAAGCGGAGGGTGCGCTCGGGCCGCTGCTCGATCGAACCCCCGACGTGTTCGTCGTCGACACGACGGGCACCGACGTCGCGACGCGGTACGCGGACGCCCTGCGGCTCGCGGGTCTCGCCGTGCAGCGCGCCTACGACAACCGCTCGATGAAGGCCCAGATGAAGGTTGCGGACCGCTCCGGGGCCCGCTTCGCCGTACTCGTGGGACCAGCGGAGCTCGCAGCGGCCCAGGTTACGATTAGGGACCTGCGTAGCGGGGACCATGACCAGACCCAGCGCAGTGTGGCGCACGACGAGCTCGTAGCGACCATGCTCGATCTAGTGAAGAAGTGACCATGACAGTGACCGGTAGTGAAGCCACGAGTATGCGCGACGCCCTATGCGCCTCGGTTAACGAGGCGATGATCGGCGAGCGTGTCACCGTGTGCGGGTGGGTCGCCAAACGGCGCGAGCACGGCGAGCACCTGGCCTTCGTGGACGTGCGCGACCGATCGGGCGTGGTCCAGGCGGTCGTCGAGGGATCGGTGGACGTGCGCAGCGAGTACGTCGTTCGCGTCACGGGCACCGTCACGCGCCGACCCGAGGGGACGGCCAACGAGCGTCTCGCGACCGGACAGATCGAGTTGAGCGACTGCGTCGTCGAGGTCCTTTCGGCGGCCGAGCCGCCGCCGTTCCAGCTCGACGAGCGCGCCGCTATCGACGAGCAGGTTCGGCTCCGGTTCCGATTCCTCGACCTGCGCCGCGACGCGATGCAGCGCAACCTGCGCCTTCGCGCGAGCGTGAACCGCGCGTTGCGCCTCGCCATGGACGACCAGGATTTCTGCGAAGTTGAGACGCCACTGCTGTGGGCGCCGACCCCCGAGGGCGCCCGGGAGTTCGTGGTGCCATCGCGACTGCACCCCGGGGAGTTCTACGTCCTGCCCCAGAGCCCCCAGATCGCCAAGCAGCTCCTCATGGTCGGCGGCTTTGACCGCTACTACCAGATCGCGCGCTGCCTGCGCGACGAGGACCTGCGCGCGGACCGCCAGTTCGAGTTCACCCAGCTCGACATCGAGGCGAGCTTTGTGACCCAAGAGGACATCATGGGCTTCGTCTCGCGCGCGGTGCTCGACGCCGCCGAGGTCGCCACCGGCGTGCGCCCGAGCACCATCGACTCGATGACCTGGGCCGAGGCGCTCGAGCGCTACGGGACCGACAAGCCCGACCTGCGCTTCGAGATGACCCTCCAGGACCTCTCGGCGGCCTTCGCGACGACCTCGGTAAAGGCCTTTGGCGCGCCGACGGTCAAGGCGATCCGCGTCGTGGGCGGGGCGTCGTTCGCCCGCAGCCGCCTCGACCAGCTCACCGAACAGGCGAAGTCCCTCGGGGCGAAGGGGCTCGCCTGGTTCCGCGTCACGTCAGAGGGCCTCGACTCGCCGCTCGACCGGTTCCTCAACGAGGACGAACGTCTCGCGATCAGGACGGTCGACGGGGCTAACGAGGGCGACCTCGTGCTGGTCGTCGCCGACGAGCACGATCTGGCCTGTCATGTGCTCGGGGCGCTTCGCGTGGCCATCGGCGCACCGCCGGTGAGCGAGGGCCCGCACCGCTACCTCTGGGTCACCGAGTTCCCGATGTTCGAGGGCGTGGACGACGACGGCAACCTCATGGCAGCCCACCACCCCTTCACGATGCCCCACGCCGACGACTTGGACCGCATCGAGACCGATCCGCTGCACGTGCGCTCCCAGGCATATGACCTCGTCCTTAACGGATGGGAGCTCGGCAGTGGCTCGGTGCGCATCCACCGCGCGGACATCCAGTCACGGATCTTCTCCGCCCTCGGGATCTCCGACGAGGAGGCGGCGAGCCGCTTCGGCTTCCTGCTCGGCGCCTTCAGGTACGGTGCGCCGCCCCACGCTGGTTTCGCATTCGGCATCGACCGACTGGTGGCGATCTTTGCCGGCGAGGAAAACATCCGCGAGGTGATCGCCTACCCGAAGACCCAGTCCGGCGCCGACCTCATGACCGGGGCGCCCAAGGCCATCGGCGAACGACAGTTGCGCGACCTGCACCTGCGCCCGGCACCGAAGGGTTCGTGACGTCACTCTTCGAAGACGCCGCCAACGAGCGCCGTCGGCGTTCGGCGCCACTGGCTGAGCTGTTACGGCCACGCTCGCTCGACGAGGTCGTTGGTCAGTCGCACCTGGTCGGGGAGGTTGGACCGATCCGAGCGATGGTGGCCGCTCGACGGCTCAGTTCGATGATCCTCTGGGGTCCGGCCGGCACCGGCAAGACGACGATCGCCCGGCTGGTCGCCGAGGGGGCGGGCTATGAGATGGAGAGCCTGTCCGCCGTCACGAGCGGGGTGCGCGACGTGCGCGACGCTCTCGAGCGGGCCCGGGCGCGACTGGGTGAGCACGACCGCGCCACCGTCTTATTCATCGATGAGGTGCACCGTTTCAACAAGGCCCAGCAGGACCTGTTGTTGCCAGCGACCGAGGTGGGCGACGTCGTACTGATCGGGGCCACCACCGAGAATCCTTACTTCGAGGTCAACGCCGCCTTGCTCAGCCGTTCGACCCTCTGGCGCCTGGTGCGCCTGGGCGCGAACGACCTGCGTGTGCTCGTCGAACGCGGCGCGCAGCTGCGCGGGGTGACCGTCAGCGAGGCCGCACTCGAGGCGCTCGTCGAGTCGGGCGACGGTGACGCGC
>JAJZSX010000243.1 GCA_021849435.1 Actinomycetes bacterium
CGCGTGATGTCGTTAGCTTTCGGGCTATAGGTACGCACAGTTCTTCCTTACCAGGCCCCGCCGCCACGGCGGGCTCGGGGGACTCTCTAGCCTACAAACTCCGGGGGTCCCAGGGCAAGTTGACCTACCAGATCGTCACGCGCTCGCTCGGATCGAGCCACAGCGCGTCCTCGGGTGCGACCGAAAAGGCCTCGTAGAAGACGTCGAGATTCCGTACCACCTGGTTACAGCGGAATTCTGGCGGGCTGTGGGGGTCGATCGCGAGCAGGCGCTCGGCCTCGGCCGGGCGCGCGACGTGCCGCCAGCTGACAGCCCAGGCGAGCAGGAAGCGCTGGGCCCCGGTGAAACCGTCGATCTCGAGGTCCGCCGCGTCGCCCTGGGCGAGCCGGTAGGCCCGCCACGCGATGCCGAGCCCCCCGAGGTCGCCGATGTTCTCACCGATGGTGAGACCGCCGTTCACGTGGTGCCCGGGCAGCGCGCGCGGCTCGAGGGCGTCGTACTGGGTAATGAGCGCCGTCGTCTTGGCCTCGAAGGCCGCCCGGTCCGACGGCTCCCACCAGTCGGCGAGGCGGCCCGAGCCGTCGAACTTGGATCCCTGGTCGTCGAAACCGTGGCCGATCTCGTGACCGATCACCGCGCCGATGGCGCCGTAGTTGGCGGCGTCGTCGCGGCTTGCGTCGAAGAACGGCGGCTGGAGGATCGCCGCCGGGAAGACGATCTCGTTCATGCCCGGGTTGTAGTAGGCGTTCACCGTCTGGGGTGTCATGAACCACTCGTCGCGGTCGACCGGTCGGCCGATCTTGGCGAGCTGGCGGTCGAACTCGAAGGCGGCGGCGGCCCGGGCGTTGGCCATGAGGTCGCCCGCTTCGACCGCGAGGTTCGAGTAGTCGCGCCACCGCGGTGGGTAGCCGATCTTGGGGGTGAAGGCGGCCAGTTTCTCGAGGGCCCGGGCCCGCGTCGCCTCGCCCATCCACTCGAGGTCCTTGATGCTCGCGGCGTAGGCCGCGACGAGGTTGGCGACGAGCTCGTCCATGCGGGCCTTGGCCTCGGGGGCGAAGTGACGCTCGACGTAGAGCTGGCCGACGGCCTCGCCCATCGCGCCCTCGACGAAGGCGACGGCGCGCTTCCAGCGCGCACGCAGCTCGGGCGCGCCGGTGAGCGTGCGGCCGTAGAAGTCGAAGTGGGCCTCGACGAAGGCGCTCGACAGGTACGGCGACGCCCCGCGCACCACCTGCCAGGTGAGCCAGTCGCGCCACGCCGCGAGGTGGTCGTCGTCGAGCAGGGTGGCGACGGTCGCGGTGAAGCTGGGCTGGCGCAGGACGACCTCGGTCAGGGCCGACGCGCCGACGGCCTCGGCCCAGCCGGCGAGCACTGGCGCATCGCGCAAGACGTCAGTTAAGGCGCGCAGGTTGTAGGTGGCGCTCATGTCGCGTGAGGCGACCGCGTCCCAGTGCCCGGCGGCGAGCTCGGTCTCGAGGGCCATGACGCGCGTGGCGCGCGTGGCGGCGTCGCTCAGGCCGGCCAGCTCGAGGGTGCGTTCGACGTGGGTAACGAAGGCGTCGCGCACGTCGGCGAAGTTCGCCTCGCGGTAGTAGCTCTCGTCGGGCAGCGAGAGGCCGCCCTGTTCGACGAAGACCAGGTAGCGCCCGGGGTCGCCCGGGTCGTTGTCCACGAAGAGCTGATAGAACCCGGCCAGTCCTTCTCGTTCCCAGGACCCGACCAGTGCCACGAACTCGGGGATCGACGACACCGCCGACGCCGCGGCGAGTTGGGTCGCGATCGGGGTGGCCCCGAGCGCCTCGATGCGCGCCTCGTCGAGGAAGCTCGCGTAGAGGTCGCCGAGACGACGGGCCTCGGTGCCCGGGTCGGCCCCGCGCGCGGCCTCGAGGATCTCGCGGACGTTGCGCTCGGCGGCCTCGGCGAGCAGCCAGAACGTGCCGTAGCTGGCGCGGTCCTCGGGGATCGGGGTGGCGTCGAACCAGCGCTGGTTGACGTGGCCGAAGAGGTCGTCTTGGGGCCGGATCGACGGCTCGAGCTCGGCCGCGTCGACGCCGGACTTCAGGTGATCAGTCATTCTCGGAGCCTACCGAACGCGACCCGCGACGGGACTGGGTCGCTCAGCACTACGAGTCGGGCTCGTGCGAGGCGCGACCCGACGGTCCCCCGTGCCGCTCGTCGTAGCCGACGGCGCTCAACACGAGTCCCGCCGCCGGGGCCGGGGGCGGCAGGCGTCGCGGGTCGCCCGAGACGAGACGCGCCTCGACCTCCTCGACGCGAAGCGCGCCGCGCCCCACCGCGACGAGGGTGCTCACCAGTCGGCGGACCTGGTTGTGGCAGAAGGCGTTGGCCCGGATGTGAAAGACCAGAAACTCGCCGCTCGCGCCCAGGCCCAGGTGGTCCGGCTCTCGCTGCCAGCCGGCCTCGAACACGTGGCGCACGAGCGGCTCGCCGGGTGCCTTGTCGGGCGCGCGCTTGCAGAAGGCCCGAAAGTCGTGCACGCCCTTCAACAGGGCCGTGGCCTCGGCCATGGCCAGCACGTCGAGCGGCTCTCCCACGGCCCAGGCGATGGCGTCGGTGAAGCCGAGTGGTGCGCCGCTCGTGACGAGATAGCGGTAGTGGCGCCAGGTCGCGTCGTAGCGCGCGTGGAAGTCGTCGATCTGGCGCAGCCGGGCGATCGCGACGCGGCCGATCAGCTGGTGGTTGAGCGATCGCACGAAGCGCTCGACGTCGGCCTCGGCCAGACTCGAGCGCGCCAGGTCGAAGGAGATCACCTGGGCGAGGGCGTGGACCCCGGCGTCGGTGCGACCGGCCCCGACTATGAATGGTGGGGCGTCGAGGCGAAGGTTTCGCGCGATCGCCTCACCGAGGGCGCCGACGACCGTCGGGCGGCCGGGCTGGGGGGCGAAGCCGGCGAAGGCCGCTCCGTCGTAGGCGAGGTCCATCCGCCACCGGGCGGTGGCGGCGTCTAGTGGATCAGACGAACTCAATGCGCGCCATCGGGGCGTTGTCGCCCTGGCGCGGCCCGAGCTTCAAGATCCGGGTGTAGCCACCGGGGCGGTCGCTGTAGCGCGGCGCGATCTCGGTGAACAGCTTCTGAGCCATGTCCTTGTCGCGGATGAAGGCGACCACCCGGCGATGGGCGTGGACAGACCCCTCCGGCGAGTTCTTCGCCGCAGTGACGACCTTCTCGACGATGGGGCGCAACGCCTTGGCCTTGGCCTCGGTCGTCACGATCGACTCGGCGGCAATCATTGAGGCGACCAGGTTGCCCATCATGGCCTTCTGGTGGGCGTTGTCGCCCCCGAACCGCTTGCCCTTGGTGGGAGTCCCGCGCATGACTAGTCCTCTACTCGCAGTGAAAGACCGCGCTCGTCGAGTCGGTCGGTGACGTCCTTCAGCGACGTGGCGCCGAAGTTGGTGATCGAGGTCAGGTCCCGCTCGGTCGCGTTGATCAGCTGGGCAACGGTGTTGATGCCCGCGCGCTTCAAGCAGTTGCGTGAACGCTCGGTGAGCCCGAGCTCCTCGATGCGGATGTCGAGCTCGCTGGCTGCGGCCTGGGCCGTGCCGACGTCGCCCAGCTCGAGCGACGGTGCTTCCTCGTCGAAGTGGGCGATCAGGTCCACGAGTGCTCCGAGGGTCTTGCCGGCCGAGGACAGCGCCTCGGCGGGGCTGATCGACCCATCGGTCTCGACCTCGATGACCAGGCGGTCGAAGTCCTTGGACTGCTCGACGCGCACCGGCTCGACCTCAAAGGAGACGCGGCGCACCGGCGAGAAGATCGCGTCCAGGGGGATCACGCCGATGGTCGACGTGCCCTTGTTGCCCTCGGCGCCGACGTAGCCCTTGCCGCGCTCGACGGTCAACTCAAAGCTGAGCGAGCCCTTGGGCGAGGTCAGGTACGCCAGGTGCAGGTCGCCGTTCAAGACCTCGACGTCGGCCGTCGTGGACAGGTCCGAGGCGAGTACCGGGCCCTCACCGCGCTTGTCGAGGCGCAGCACGACGGGCTCGTCGCTGTGCACGCGCAACAGCAGGTCCTTTAAGTTCAAGCAGATGTCCTGGACGTCCTCTTTGACGCCCTCGATCACACCGAACTCGTGCAGCACCGCGTCGAACTTCACGCGTGTGGCGGCCGCGCCGGGGATCGACGACAGCAGGGTGCGACGCAACGAGTTACCCAGGGTGTGGCCGAAGCCGGGGTCGAGTGGTCCGATTCCAAAGGCCTGGCGGTTGTTCTCCTCGTCGCCGATGGCGTCGATGGTTGGTCGTTGGATGATCAGCATGCGGGCTCCTTCTGGGACTACGGACTGCGACTACTTCGAGTACAGCTCGACGATGAGCTGCTCGCGGATTGACTCGTCGATCTGCTCGCGCTGGGGGACGATGCGTACCGTGACGGCGAAGCCGTCCTCGCCCTTCTCCAGCCAACCCGGGACCGAGCGGTCCATGATGTCGAGGTTGCGCTTGACGTTGAAGTTCTCGCGGGTGACGACCTTGAGGGTCACGACGTCGCCGGGACGGACCCGGAAACTGGGGATGGTGACGCGCTTGCCGTTCACGTTCACGTGGCCGTGGCGCACGAACTGGCGGGCCTGAGCGCGTGAGG
>JAJZSX010000244.1 GCA_021849435.1 Actinomycetes bacterium
CGATGTCGTCTTCACTTCGCACCTGCTCGTTGACGGCGTTGCGAGCGTGACACCTCCCGCGACGATCAGCGTGTATGCGTACGACACCGACTCAACCTGCACCACCCCTGCGGGATATGGGCCGTTCCCCACAACGCAAAACCTGGCAAACTACACCACTTCCGCGTTGAACGCATCGGCCGCGCCCGGTACGTACTACTACAAGGCGATGGCTCAATTTGGGAGCCCAACGGTGACACGCTGGAGTGGCTGCACTCCTCTTGTCATAAGTCCCCACGACTACACGCTGACGATCCAGGCCAACGGTCAGTCCAACCTTGATCAGGTGAACATTGACGACCACGTCGTCTACACGGGTACCGCGATGGACGGACCGTACGCCATCGCGGGCGCACCGGTGTCGTTCAACGTATGGGCTGGTGGCAGTTGCACTGGCGGTACTCTCTACTCCGGCATCGTGGGTCCGGCTACTGACGGATCGGGAAACTACTCATTCGACGGTGGACCCTCGCCGGCGGGCGTCTATTCCATCGAGTCCTACACGGCGAATGCCTTGTCTAATTGCGTGACGGTTGATGTCGGCGCAACGGCGGCGGTCTTCGACGTGACGGCATCGCCGGGCGCGACGTGGACGTGCTCTGCGGGAGCGACGGGCGGAATCGCCACTAGCAGCACCATCTACTGGTTCCGCAATCAGGTAACGGGCGACATCACGGTCCAGATCTCAGTGACTGGCGCGGCGGCGAGCTCGACCTTCGACGTATGGGTCGAGCAGAACCCTGGTACGTGTCCTCCTGGCACGAGCACTCCCTCAAATCCCGCCGCACTTTCGACAGACGCAAGTGGGAACGGCACCGCAACGTTCTCCTTCACACCGAGCGGTGGGGCGACAAATTTCTGGCTCTCGATGTGGACACCTAGCGGGAGTCTGACCGGAACGCAAGTTCTCAGGTCAGTGGCGGTGACGATCTAGGGCGAAATAGGCCCGTTCAGGACGCAGTGGCGCGACGAAGAGGGGCGGCAGCAATGCCACCCCTCTTTCGTTCGAGTGATTCCACTCTTGGCTCAGCCGCGCGAACCATCTCGCGCGGCGATCGATTCATCCCAAGTTCATGCGTCATCACATCATGCGATAGCGATCACCAGCGAAACTTCGGACGCACCCACGTATCTCGGTCGGGTCAACCCTGAAGGGTCCACCGCTCCACGGATAGTTGCCTGCCTTTCGAAGTGCTTAGCGCAGCGTAATGAGGTGGATGTCCTCGATGCCGTCGGTGTTGCGTAGCTGCTCGATGACACGGATCGGCGTAGGAGTCGTTGTCGACAGCACCATCAGGGCGGTCTTAGAGGAGGGGTCCGGGCCGACAGCCATTGAGGCGATCGAGATGTTCGCCTCACCGAGCGCGACGCCCACGATTCCGATCATGCCTGGACGGTCATCGTTTCGCACGACGAGCATCGAGGCTGTCGGCGGGATCTCGACACTATGGCCGTCTACCGAGATGATGCGCGTCTCCACACGGGTGCCCATCGTCATGAGCGTCCCTGACACCGCGTGGTCGCCCGAGCGCACCGTAATCAAGTTCACGTACTCCGGCGACTCGACCGTCGAGATCTCGCCCCAGGCCAAGTTGTGGTCCTTCGCGAGCTGGGGGGCGTTCACGAAGGAGACACCTTCGAATCCCGCCGCACTGAGAAAGCCCTTCAACGCACACAAGGTAAGGATCTTGGTACCAGCGCCGGCGAGCTCTCCTTGGTAGATCACCTCGAGGTCGGCCGGCTCGCCGTCGAGTAGACCACCGATGAAGCGGCCTAGCAGCTCGGCGAGTCCCATGAAGGGACGAACCACGTTGGACACGTCGCCAGCCGCAACGTTCACCGCGAAGGGCACGAAGTCGCCCGAGAGGGCTAGTTGGACCTGCTCGGCGATGGTCACCCCGGCCTTGTCCTGGGCCTCGCTGGTAGAGGCTCCCAAGTGGGGCACCACGACGACGCTCGGTAGCTCGAAGAGGGGTGACTCGGTGGTCGGCTCCTTCGTGAATACGTCGAGGGCCGCGCCCTGGACGTGACCGCTGCGGATGGCTTCGGCCAGATCCTCCTCGTTCACGATGCCGCCGCGCGCCGCATTGATGATCCGCACGCCAACCTTGGTCTTCCTCAGGGCTTCGGCATCCAGAAGATTCGTCGTCTCCTTGGTCTTGGGCAGGTGGATAGTGATGAAGTCGCTCAGTCGCAGCAGCGAGTCGAGGTCCATCAGCTCCACGCCCATGTGACGGGCGCGCTCTTCGGAGATGTAAGGGTCGTAGGCGACAAGGTGCATGCCAAAGGCGAGGGCACGTTGGGCCACCAAGGCGCCGATCTTGCCCAGTCCCACGACACCGAGTGTCTTGCCGTAGAGTTCGACGCCCTCCCACTTGGAGCGCTCCCACTTGCCGTTCTTAAGTGCCGAATGGGCTTGGGGGATGTTGCGGGCCTGAGCGAGGAGGAGGGCCATCGCCTGCTCGGCGGCGGAGAGGATGTTCGACTGGGGGGCGTTCACGACCATGACGCCGAGCTCAGTCGCACGGTTCACGTCCACGTTGTCGAGTCCAATGCCGGCCCGTCCTACCACGACGAGGTCGCTACCCATCTCGAGGGTGGCGGCATCCACCTGCGTGGCCGAGCGGATGATCAGAGCGTGTGCGCCCTTGACGGCGTCGAGCAGTTCGCTCGGAGTGAGTCCCAGGCGCACGTCGACTTCGTGGCCGGCGTTGCGCAACTCCTGGAGTCCCGACTCCGCGATCTCTTCCGTTACCAGTACTCGAGCCACGGCCCGTCCTTTCTCTTTGAGTCAGGCTAAAGGCAGCCCGTGAAACTCAGCCCCGAGCGACGAGGTCGGCCAGACGCGTGATGCCTTCGGCCAGGTCGTCGTCGCCGAGCGCGTAGCTCAAGCGGAAGTAGCCCGGAGAGCCGAAGGCCTCCCCCGGCACCACCGCAATCTTGATCGTCTCGAGCAAGTTCGCCGCGAGCTCAGACGACGACGTCGCCACGCGTCCGTCCAGGCTGCGCCCGAGCAGACCCTCTACGTTGGGAAAGCAGTAAAAGGCGCCCTCGGGCTCGGCGCACGAGACGCCGTCAATGGCGTTCAACATCGTGACCATCGTGCGACGGCGTCGGTCGAAGGCCGCACGCATCTCGCCCACAGCCTCAAGATCGCCGGCGACGGCGGCGAGCGCCGCGCGCTGGGAGACGTTGGAGATGTTCGACGTGGTCTGGCTCTGGTAGTTGATCGCCGCCTCCATGACGTCAGGCGCACCGATCATCCAGCCGATGCGCCAGCCGGTCATCGCATAGGTCTTGGCCACGCCGTTCACCACGACCCAGCGGTCGCCAAGCGCGGGGGCGACGACCGGCATCGAGACGTGGCGGGCGTCGCCGTAGGTGAGGTGCTCGTAGATCTCGTCGCACATCACCCACACGTCGTGCTCGGCCGCCCAGACGCCGATCTCGGCGACCTCCTCGGGGGCGACGACCGCGCCCGTGGGGTTCGAGGGCGAGACGAAGACCAGAAGCTTGGTCTTGGGCGTTCGGGCGGCCTCGAGATCGGCGACCGTCACCCGAAAGCCGTTGGCCTCGCTGGTGGGAACCGCAATCGGTCGCCCCCCGGCCAAGTAGACGGCCTCGGGGTACGTCGTCCAGTACGGCGCGGGGATGAGGACCTCGTCACCGGGGTTGAGCAATGTCATGAAGGTCGTCGCGACGGCGTGCTTGCCGCCGTTGGTGACGAGCACCTGATGAGCGCCCACGTCGAGGCCCGAGTCGCGCATCGTCTTGACCGCGATGGCCTCGCGCAGAGCGGGCAAGCCGGCCGTCGGCGTGTACTTGTGCATGCCGAGATCGGTGCAGGCCTTGACCGCGGCCTCGACGATGTGTTCGGGAGTAGGAAAGTCCGGCTCTCCCGCCCCGTAACCAATCACGGGCTCTCCGGCGGCCTTCAAAGCCTTCGCTTTCGCGTCGACGGCCAGTGTGGCACTGGGGGCGAGCCCCCCTAGGAGGTTGCTCACTCTCGTAGCCATGAACCTCTCCGTTCGTTTTCCGTAAGAATGTAAGTCTATGAGTTCCCCCGACGCCCTCCGTATCCCATCCGACCTGCTGCCGCGCGACGGCCGCTTCGGCTCCGGACCCTCCAAGGTCCGCGACGCCCAGATCGCGGCCCTGGTCGCCGACGCGCCGACCTACCTCGGCACGTCGCACCGCCAGGCCACGGTGCGCAACAAGGTGGCAGAGGTGCGCGACGGACTGCGCGCCCTGTTCAACCTGCCCGAGGGCTACGAGGTGCTGCTCGGCAACGGCGGCACCACATGCTTTTGGGACGCCGCCACGTTCCAGCTGATCGAGCGCAAGAGTCAGCACCTCAGCTTCGGCGAGTTCTCCTCTAAGTTCGCCCAGGCGGCAACCGACGCCCCGCACCTGGACAAGCCCGAGGTGATCACGTCCGAGGTGGGAACGCACCCCTACGCGATTGCCAACGACGACGTCGACCTCTACGCGTTGACCCACAATGAGACCTCGACCGGCGTGATGATGCCCATCGAGCGTCCGGCCGGTGCGACCGG
>JAJZSX010000245.1 GCA_021849435.1 Actinomycetes bacterium
CATCGCCAAAGGCCTCCAAGGTGGCGTGCATCATCTTCGACTCGAACGGTCCCGGGGCGATCGCATTGACGGTGACCAGGGGAGCGAGGGCCTTGGCCAGGTGTCGGGTCAACTGGTGAACGGCCGCCTTGGAGGCCGAATACGCGTAGGTTTCCATGGACGGTACGTGGAGACCATCGATCGAGCCGATGTTGATCACGCGCGCCGGCGCGTCGGCGCTGGCGTGCGCCTCGAGACGCGCTCGCAGGAACTTGGTCAGGTGAAAGACGCCTTTGACGTTGAGGGCGAGGACCCGCTCAAAGGCCGCCTCGTCGTAGTCGGCCATCGGTGCGCCCCAGGTGGCGCCAGCGTTGTTCACGAGCACGTCGAGGTACGGCTCTCGCTCTGCGATCTGGTCGGCGAGCACGCGACAGCCCTCCTCGGTCGACAAGTTGGCTGGCAACGCGACGCAGTCTCCGATCGCGGAGAGCTCGTCAGCGAGCTCCTGGCAGGCCTCGGCCTTTCGCGACGAAATGTAGACCTTCGCTCCCGCGTCGACGAATCCGCGGGCGATCATCTCGCCAATCCCGCGACTGCCCCCGGTCACGAGGACGACCTTGCCCGTCACGTCAAAGAGTGAGTTCATGGCCGCAGCCTACGCCAGGAGTTCGGACGCCCCGATGAGAAAGCCCACTCGGGGTCGCAACAGGTCCGGACGCAATTCGTGTGCTGTCACGAATGCTTCATCGAGGTCGTAGGCGTCAACGACGACTTGATCGAGCCCGTGGAAGGGATCTCCCCAGAGGACGCGGAACCGCGCCACGGCCCCTAGTAGCCGACGCGAATATTCGTCACGGCCCAGGCCGAGACGTCAGAACTCGTGTCCGTGGCGTACTGGGCGTGGATCTTCCACGTGCCGGCCGCCGTGAAGTTGAAACTGCAGCTGACCTGGCTCTTGTCGACGGCCTGGAAACGGCAGACGATGTTATTCACGCCCGAATTGTCCGGCGCCACGGCCACGACGCGGACGACGCCCGGCGTGTGCTCGGGCAGGACGTCGACTTCGATGATGAAGTTCGGTCCACTGGCTGACGGCGCAACGCTATTCGCGCTGAAGTCATAAGACAGGGTCACCTTGCCCGACGTGTCGGCCGTCGCCGGCAGGGCGTAGAGACCCACGCTTGACGCCACGAACAGGGCGGCGACCAGTAACCGACGCATAGGGACAGTATATCAACCCTGAGCATCACTTGGGCCGATAATGTTCGTTATGTAAAGTGCTCACCAAATTGGGCAAGATCTGTCATTTGCCCATCTCCAACGGCCCCCTAGGCGCCCACTAGTTTCGATGGTCAATGCGCACCTCGATCACCCTTTCGCCCCGCCAGATGACCGCGGCTATCGGATTGGTGGCCGGAGGAGGCGCCGTGGGCACGCTGGCGCGAGACCTGGCGCTGCGCCTCCAGAGCGACGTGACTCCCGTTCCAAGGGGTCCCTATGGGGATTCGTTGCGCGTACCGTCGATCGGGACTTGGATCAGCCACGTCCCTTGGGTGCTGCTAACAATCAATTTCCTCGGGGTCTACCTCGCCGTCGTCCTGCTACGCGGGATCCTGCGCCACCACGACCCGAACGATCCCATGCGTCTGCTTCTGATCACGGGACTGCTCGGCGGCTTCACCTCCTACTCAAGCCTCTACGTGTCACTCGGCGAGATCTGGCATCTGTCGGTCGCCGCCAGCATCGGCGTCGCCGGGGGAGCCGTGGCTAGCGGTCTGATTGGAGCGTGGCTGGGACTGCGAACCATGAGGCACCGACGGTGACCACCCTCTACGTCACGCTCGCAGGGGCTCTGGGGGCGGTCGTTCGCTTCCTGGTCGAGTACGCGGTGCGACGCCACCACCCCACCCGGCGGCCCTGGGCGACCGTGGGCGTGAACGCACTCGGGTGCGCGATCGCCGGCTGGGTCTCCTATCAGCTCGTCTCCCCCGTCGACGCCGCAGCGCACGCGATCCTTCTCACCGGCTTCTGTGGGGGTCTCACCACCTTCTCGTCGGCCTTCGCCATTCCCGCCATTCTCCAGCGCGAGCACCACTGGGGATACGCCGCGGCCCTGATCACCACTACCCCACTGCTGTGCGCCGTGGGCTTCGCCGTTGGAGCGGGCCTCGCGCACCCGTAAGTCACAACTCGTGCGCACTGCCATGTCTGATTTCCGCTAGTTCATCTCCTCCTCGACGGGCACAATGGTGAGGTGATCGACGACGCCGAGCGCTGCTACCAGGCCGCGAAGAGTAAGGACGCCCGATTCGACGGGGTCTTCGTCACTGGGGTTCTTACGACGGGCATCTACTGTCGGCCGAGCTGTCCAGCGCGCACGCCGCGTCGAGAGAACGTCAAATTCTTCGCCACGGCGGCGGCCGCCCAGCAGGCCGGACTGCGGGCTTGTCTGCGATGCCGCCCGGACGCGACGCCGGGCTCGCCGAAATGGAACCTCCGGGCCGACGTCGTCGCGCGAGCGATGCGACTTATTCGCGACGGCGTGGTTGACCGCGACGGCGTGAGCGGGTTGTCCGAACGCCTCGGCTATAGCGAACGACACCTCAACCGGTTGCTCAGCGCCGAAGTCGGCGCGGGTCCCCTCGCCCTTGCGCGGGCCCAGCGCAGCCAGAACGCGCGCACTTTGCTCGAGACCACGGATCTGCCGATCACCCAGATCGCCTTCGCGGCGGGATTCGACAGCGTGCGACAGTGCAACGACACCATCCGCCAGGCCTTTGCGCGCACCCCGCGCGAACTCCGTCAACGCTCGAAAGTAACCAGGTCGTCGCACGACTTGGCCGCGCACGGCATCGAACTACGACTGCCCGCTCGTCGGCCCTTCTCGGCCGAGAGCGTGCTCGCATTCCTCGGCGAGCGAGCCATCGCCGGAGTCGAAGAGTTTGACGGCGCCACGTTTCGTCGGAGTGTGCGCCTGCCGCGCGGGCAGGCGATCGTCGAGCTCTCACCAGGAACCGAAAACGACCACGGGCCGGCCTTCGTCCTCGCCCGCCTGTACCTCTCCGACCTGCGCGATCTGACCGCGGCGGTGGCGCGCTGTCGCCAGTTACTCGACCTCGACGCCGATCCGATCGCGGTGTTCGAGGCGCTCGGAGATGATCCCTGGATCGGTCCGCTCGTTGCGAGAGATCCCGGTCGCCGCATCGCCGGCGCCGTCGACGGGTTCGAGCTCTCAGTGCGCGCGATCATCGGCCAGCAGGTCTCGGTGGCAGGCGCGCGCACCGTCGCCGCACGTCTCGTCGAAGCCGCCGGCGAGACGCTCGTCGAACCCCGCGCCGGAGTGACGCACCTCTTCCCCACCGCCGATGCCCTGGCCGCGCTCGTCTCTGAGAACCCCGCGGCCTTCGCCATGCCGGCCAGTCGCCGGCGTGCGCTCGCGGCCCTCGCCGGCGCGATTCTGTCTGGTGAACTGGTGGTTGATCCGGGCACTGATCCGATTGAACTTCGCGAGACATTGGTCTCACTGCCCGGAATCGGTCCGTGGACCGCGGAGTACGTGGCGATGCGCGCACTACGCGATCCCGACGCGTTCCTCGCGAGCGACCTCGGCATCATCCGCGCGGCCGCGGCACTCGGCCTACCCAACGAACCGCGCATTCTCGTTCGTGTCGCCGAAGCCTGGCGGCCATGGCGCAGCTACGTGATGGCCCACCTGTGGGCCCTCCCCAACGCTTTCACACCCCGTAGAGAGTCAAAGGAGATGCCGTGAACACATCGATTGAGCGCCTGGCGCTCGACTCGCCGATTGGTCGCCTCGTCCTCGAGGGAACCGATGAGGCATTGACGCGCGTGAGCCTGCCGGGTCACGCGTCCCAGGTCGACGCCGCCACGACGTCGCTGAGCGCTCTGCGTCGTGCCGCAGAACAGCTCACCGAGTACTTCGATGGCGAACGTACGACCTTCGACCTGCCGCTGGCTCCAGCGGGCACGCCATTTCAACTCGAGGTGTGGCGTCAACTCTCGCTGATCCCCTACGGTGAGGTGATCACCTACGCCCAGCTCGCCCAGCGCGTTGCGCGACCGAAGGGATTTCGCGCCGTCGGCCAGGCGAACGGTCGCAACCCGCTCGCCATCATCGTGCCCTGCCACCGCGTCGTCGCCAGCGACGGTCTCGGCGGCTACGCCGGAGGCCCCGAATTGAAGCGCTGGCTCCTCGATCTCGAAACGCGCACACGGGCCGCCTAGATCTTGAGAGGACCCTGCTCAGCCTCGCTCAGCCCCGAGAAGTCCGCCATCCCCGACGGTGCCGCAGGCACCATCGTGGACGCGATGAGACCAATCACCAAGATGACGATCGCCGCGTAGGGCGCGTAGACAAGGGGCGCCGTGACTTTGTAGATTGCGCCGAAGATAGCGGCCGCGGTCACGAGAATGCCCACGGTGCTGGCCGAGTAGAGCTGCCACGCCTTACCGGCGCTCTTGAGTCCGCGCAGTGCGCCCACCGAGATCAGCAGGTAGATCACCGCGATGGCAAATCCGCCGTAGGTTGAAAGGCAGTAAAACA
>JAJZSX010000246.1 GCA_021849435.1 Actinomycetes bacterium
CCAGTTCCGCTGCGGCGCCCGAGCCGCGAGCGCAGTGGCGCGCGCGGCGCGCCTACCGCGCTGGCTTCGCCGTCGCCATCGTGGCGGTCCTGCTCTCGGTGACGCTCCTGCCCTTCGCGGTGGTCAGCCTCTACCAGACCTTCCACCAACCCGTCGGTGGCGTGGTCTACGACCTGGCGCCGCCGCGCGCCACCGGCGGCGAGACGACCACGCTCAACGTCGCCGCCGTGTCCATCAACGAGGTCAGCCAGGTGATCCAGCTGCGAGTCTCGGGCGAGCACCGGTGCGTGGCGCGATGCGCCGAGACCGAATCGGTCCAGCTCTCCTCGGTGCGCGCCAACGCCGCCGGCGCGCTCGGCGCGGCGCCGTCGGTGAGCGTGCCACTGCCCGCCCGGACCGGCGAGGTCAACCAGCTGGTGACCCTGCCGATCACCGGCAACCTCATCGACTACCCCTTCGACCACTACCGGCTCGTCTTGGGCGTGGCGCTGCGCATCGTCGCACCGGGCGGGTCGACGGTGGCGGCACCCGCGGCCGCCCGCGAGCGCTTGGCCTTCAGCGTGACCAACGACGTGCCCCGGATGACCCTCGCCCAGCCGCGACTCCAGTCGGTCGCCGCCGGCGCCGCCACCTACGACCAGGTCATCACGCTCACGCTGTCGCGGCCGGTCTACCTGCGCGTGCTCACCGTCCTCTTGATCCTGCTGATCACGCTCGCGTCGATCTACGGAGTCTTGCTCGAGCCCTTCCAGCGAATCCTCGCCACCATCGGCGGGCTCGTGCTCGGGATCTGGGGCGTGCGGTCACTCCTGGTCGGCTCCTACCCGCCGGACTCGACGGGCGTCGACCTCGTGCTCGAGGCCGTCATCTTGCTCATCTTGCTCACCGTGATCGGGCGCGCCACGTGGCACCTCTACCGCAGTGGTCGTGAACCGAGCGAGCGCCCGTGATGGTTTGGGTCAGGGCCGTTCAGTCGAGTTCGTAACCCTGGTCGCCGGGCAGCAGGATCACCGTCTCGCCGTCGCGCTCGAGCATCCGCGGCTCCACGCGCTCGATCGTGCGCACCGAGCCGGCCCACGCCAGCACGTCGGCGACGCGCTCGAAGGTGGCGATCGACTCCAGGTTGCGGATCGTCGGCAGGATCATGGTGATAGCACCCGAGGCCGCGAGTTCGAGCGCGTCAGCGGGGCGCAACCAGCGGTGCGCGACGGTCTCGGCCTCGTCGTGGCCCGCGATCTGATCACGGGGCGCCTCGACGACGAAGAACCGGGTATCGAAGCGCCGCGGCGGGCCGACCGGGGTCACCCAGTGCGACAGGTAGGCGACGCCGCCAAGGTCGAGTACCTGGTCGAGGCCGTCGAGCACGTCGACGAAGTGACAGCGCCGGCTGTTCAGGTCATCGCGCCACCGCTCCAGTGCGGTGGCGTCGGGGGTGATGCTCGACCCGTCTCGCCCCGTTCCGAGTAGCAGACCGGCCTCCTCGTAGAGCTCGCGCAGCGCGGCGACGTAGTAGGCGAGCCCGCCCGTCGCGAGGCCGAGTCGCTCCGAGGCGGATGCCTCGTCCAGGCCCACGACCCGGTCGGCGAGCGCTGCGTCGCCGGCGTCCACGGCGCCGCCGGGGAAGACGTAGGCCCCGCCGACGAAGTCGCTGTTGAGGTTTCGGCGAACGAGCAGGACTTCGACGCCGTCCGCCCCGTCGCGCAGCGGCAAGATCGTCGATGCCGGACGCGGGACCAGGACGTCGTTCACGGTCCCAACCTACCCACCGGCCCCTCGCGGCCTGAGCGGCTTCGGGCGTCCACTAAGTTTGTTGGGTACTCACGTTAGGAGCATCGTGGCTAAGAAACCCCCCGCCAAGCGAACGCCGGCCCCTGCGACCACGGGCCGCCCGGCCGGGCTCTTCACCTGGGTAGCGATCGGGCTCGTCGTCGTGGTCGTGGCGGCACTGGTCATCATCAAGGTGGCCACCGGCTCCTCGACGGCGGGTCCCGCACCCTTCCAGCCCACGAGCGCGACCGTGGTCAGCGAGGTCACCGGTGTCCCCGCCTCGGTCTTCAACGCGGTGGGCGTGAAGTCACCGGCCGTGCCGATCTCCGCGCCGATCCCGCTCAAGGGCCAGCCCGCGCTGAACGCGACGACGGGCGCCACCACCCTGCCCGAGGTCTTCTACCTCGGGGCCGAGTACTGCCCGTTCTGTGCCGCCGAGCGGTGGCCGACCATCGTGGCGCTGAGCCGCTTCGGCACCTTCTCGGGCCTCGGCGACATGATCAGCTCGACCAAGCCGGGTGAGGCCTACCCCGGCACGCCCACGTTCACCTTCGTCAAGGCCCACTACAAGTCCAAGTACCTCGCCTTCAAGTCGGTCGAGCAGTACACCAACGTCTGGGACAACGCGACGAATTTCTACTCGACGCTGCAGAACCCGTCCAAGACCGAGTTGGCCATCTTCAAGAAGTACGACACGACTACCTACGTCCCGGGCATGACGGCCCAGCAGGACTACTCGATTCCCTTCGTGTCGATCGGGAACAAGTATCTGATCTCGGGCGCGAGCTTCACGCCCCAGCTCCTCGCGGGCGTGTCGCGCGACACGATCGCGGCCGGACTGACCGACCCGACGAATCCCGTAACGGCGGCCATCATCGCCACGGCCAACCTCGAGACCGCGACCTACTGCGTGCTCACCAAGGACCAGCCGAGCACCGTGTGCGCAAGCCCCGGCGTCCTCGCGGCGAGGAAAGCCCTCGGCATTAAGTGAGTACACGGACCGGCGAGGTCTCGCGAGCGGTCGTCTACTCAACCTTCGCGCTGAGCCTGGTCGGCTTGGGCATCGCGGCGTACCTCACGTTCACGCACTACGAGGGCAATAAGTTCCTCGCCTGCTCGACGACGGGCCTGTTCAACTGCGACACGGTCACCTCGTCGCCCCAGTCCTACGTCTTTGGCGTGCCCGTGGCGCTCGTCGGCCTCGTGGGCTACGCCGTGCTCGTCGTGCTCAACTCGCCGTGGGGTTGGCGCTCGAGCCGCTACTCGCTGCACCTGACCCGCGCGGTCATCGTGGTCGGCTCGATGGTCTTCGTCTTGTGGCTCGTCGCCGCGGAGCTGCTCTACGTCGGGCACATCTGCGAGTGGTGCACGGGCGTGCACGTCGTGACTTTCTTGCTCTTTGTGATCGTCGCGCGGGTCGCGCCAAACCAGTTGGCGCGCCGCTCAGGCGGGGCGTAGACCCCGGCGCTCGACCTCGTTGAGACCGCCCCAGATGCCGTGGCTCTCGTGGCGCTCGAGCGCGCCCTCCAGGCACGCCTCGCGCACGGCGCAATGCTGGCAGATCCGCTTGGCGGCGAGCTCGCGCTGAAGGCGCTGTTCTTTTCGCTCGCTGGCGTCAGGCGCGTAGAACAAGGCACGCTCACTGCCGCGACAGGCGCTCAACTCAGTCCACGTTGCCTGCGAAATCGCCATCTTTCCCCCCGGATCGACTAACGAGCGAACACTACTTATCGAGCCTGACGAGGGCAAGACGAATTTGCGGCGGCCGTCCGCCGCACCGACGGTTTCGCTCGGAATTCCGGTCTCCGCTACGCTTGGCCCGTGGCCACCGTTCTTCTCGTCAGCGACCTGCCCGCCCTACGTTCCGACCTTCGCACGATGCTCGAGGGCCCCGACGTCACCGTCGAGGAGGCCGATTCGGGCCGCGAGGCGCTCGCCCGGGTCAAGGAGGGCGACGTCGACCTGGTCATCGTCGACCTGCAGGTCGGCTCGATGGGTGGCATGGCGATCGCCCTGGAGATGCGCAACGAGGAGTCCTACGGCGCGGCCGAACCGGTCGCCATCCTCATGCTGCTCGACCGTCGCGCTGACGTGTTCCTCGCCCGGCGCAGCGGCGTCGAGGGCTTCGTCGTCAAGCCCCTTGACGCCCAGCGCGTGCGCACCGCGGTCCGGGCGCTGCTGCGCGGTGACGAGTACGAGGACGACTCGTGGCGCCCGTCCACGGTTCGGGTGCCCTCCTCGACGTGAGCGACGATCGACCGTCGGGATCGGCCTTCGCCCGTTTCCGAGCGCGCGTCACCGGTCAGGCCGACGTCGTCAAGGCGTCGCCCGAGGCTGACGCGATCCACGCGCGCGTCGACCAGCTGGCCAAGCTGGAACTGCGCGACGTCATGACCCCTCGCGTCGACGTCGCCTACCTCACCGCGCCGGTGACCCCCGAGGCGGTCGCCGAGTCGGTGCGCGATACCGGCCACTCATGCTTCCCCGTCGTCAACGGCGACCTCGACGACGTCGACGGCGTGCTGCTCGTCAACGACCTCTTCCGCAGCACGACGGTCCGCCGGGCCATCGGCGTGTCCCTGCCCACCGCCGACGAGATCGCCCGCAAGATCCGCCGCCCCCTCCTGCTGCCCGAGACCCTGGATTTGCTCGAGAGTCTCGGCGAGATGCGCGAGCAGCGCCGGACGTTCGCACTCGTGCTCGACGAGCACGGCGGCGTGGCGGGCGTCGTGTCGGTCCGCGACATCCTCGAGCAGCTCG
>JAJZSX010000247.1 GCA_021849435.1 Actinomycetes bacterium
CTCGATCCGGCGCAACATCAAGCCGGTGGGCATCCCCGACGACCCCGAGAGCCACGCCCTCGCGGTGAAGAACGCGGGCGCCATCCCCGAGCTCGCCAAGTTGCTCGGCATGAAGGTCCCGCCGCCGCCGCCGATCGCGCGCCCAGCGCGACGCCCGGCTACTCGTCGCCCAGCGTAAGCAGGCGGGCCTTCCAGCCCACGGACTCATAGAGGGCTTTTGTCGCCCGGTCACCTGGCAGGGCCAGCGCATCGCGTGCCTGGGGTTCGCCCGTGCGCGCGAACGAAACGAGCGCCCGTCCCCTCCCCCGGCGCCGGTTGGCGGGCGCGACGTAGAGCGCGACGATCACCTGGCGGCGCACGACGAGCAAGGACGAGACGTCATCGCACCACAGCTCGCCCGCTGCGGCGAACGCATCGAGGGCGGCGTCGGGTTCGGCACCCTCGAGGAGGTCGACGAGGTAGCGAGCACCGCCGCGGCGGGCCCGCACGCCCTCGAAGGCGTCGCGCCAGGCTGCGCTCAGCGCCACCGCGGGGGCGCTGACGCGTTCGATCATGCCGTCCGCTGACCCTCGACTAGACGCAGTCGCGACAGAGCATGTGCGCGGCGTCGGCGAGCTGGCTCGTCTTCTTGAGTAACCGGCACGACGAGCAGCGGAATTCGTCGTCTTGCTTGGGCAAGATGGCCTCGGTGAGGTCCACGCCGAGTTCGGGGTCGCTGACCTCGTCGTCGTCCTCGGGCACGCTGGTGCGAAGGATCGTCTCGGCCAATACCTCGTCCAGGGCCAGTTCCACGTCCGAGTCGTCCACGACGTCGTCGTCGTCGATGATGGCCACGGCCGCTTCGACGACGTCGCCCTCCTCGTCGGCGGCATCCTCAACCAGATCAGCGTCTTCGGCGGCCTCGTCGACCTCGAGCTCGTCGACGTCGAGGTCATCGCCGTCGATCTCGTCGGCGTCGATGTCCTCGCCCACGATCTCCTCGTCGAAGCCCTCGGCCAGCTCCTCTTCGTCGAATACTTCGTCGTTTTCGCTGTCGCGCACCATCTAATTCCCTCTCAGTAGCGCTGGCAGTGTAGAACCTTTTCGCGCCGGCGTGCGTGACCCTGGCGAATCTGTTACGAAAGTCCCGGCCCGGCGCGCTCGGCGCGGGCCCGCTCGGCGCGTCGCTCGGCCTCGAGCCGCTCCAGGTCGGTGTCCGAATAGTCTACAAACGCCATAGAATCGGCGATCAGCCCGTGGCGGGCCTGGGTCCTGATGAGCTGGGCCATCTCGTGGGCGACGCGCCGGTAGCTCGGGTGGCCCTGGGGGCTCGAGCGCAGTTCGATGAGGTGCATCGCCTCACGGGCGTTCATCAGGATCCGGTAGCGGACGTTAAAGGCCAGTGCGACGCAGTACTGGCTCTGGACGGGGAACTCCTCGGCGAGGTCGCGCGCGAGCTCGGCCGAGCGCTCCAGGGACTCGACGTAGGGCTGGGCCAGTCCGGCGCTCGCGACCACCTCGGGCACCTCGAAGCCGAGGTCCGGCGACAGGGCCTGCCACTCGATCGTGGCGAGCCGGTGGCGCTGGAGGTCACGAAAGGCGCCGTAGTCGGTCACCAACTCGAACTGGTAGGCCGTCTGCTCGAAGGCGCGACCCGGCCGGTGGCGTCGGTTCCGGCGCTCGCCCACGTAGGAAGCCAGGAGTTCGGCTCGCTGGGTCAGCGTGAGCGATGCCACCGTCGCCGCCGCGGCGCCGGTCGATACGCCCGCGGTCTCAAAGACGATCGCCTCGAGCACGCGGCGCTCGCCGTCGGGGTCGAAGTCGATGAGTCGCACGCGCGCGGCGTCCTCGGCGCTCTCGATCTCGGGCGTCCCCCACCGCTCGAGCAGGGCCGTCGTGCGTGGGCGCTGCTCGGCGAGGTAGGTGACCCACTCCCCGCCGCGCTCGGGCACGTCGAGACGCTTGAGGAAGGACGGGATGACCTTCTCGAGCTCGCGCTGCATCAGGCCGGCGTAGTGGTTGGCCTCGGGCAGCGGGTGGGCGCGCATACGCAACAGCAGGTTCTCGTAGGCCTGGCCCGAGCCGTAGATGCCGAGGTTCGAGAGCGCGCTCGCGGGCAGCAGGCCCCGCACGGCGTCGAGGGCCTTGGCCCGGATGGCCTGGCGGTAGACGAAGTCGGTGTCCTCGGCGGTCTTGGGGTAGCGCACGCTCAGCCACTCGGTCATCCGCGGCAGCAGCGCCGCGTAGGTGTCGAACATCCGGTCCATCTCGCCGACGTAGCGAGCGCCGAAACGCGACTCGAGCACGTCGTGGTCGCGATAGAAGCGGTAGTGGCCGTTGGCGAGCCGGCGGTCGTAGCCGAGGTAACGCGTCGATTGCTCGAGATAGCTCATCAGCCGGCCGCGCTCGAGGACCTTGGTCAGCACGTTGCTCGCCTGTTCACAGGCCAGGTGGACCCCGCCGAGCTGGGCCACCGAGTCGTCGCCGTACTCGAAGAAGATTCGCTGGTAGAGCTCGTCGGCGTGCCCGACGCCGATCGTGGCGTCAATCGACGCGTCCCCGGTCAGGTCGAGGTCCCCGACGAACTCGTCCAAGAAGAGCCGACGCAGGCTCTTGGTCGCGCGCGAATACCGGGCGAACAGCGCGCCCTTGACCACCTCGGGTAGGTTGACCAGGGCGAAGACCGGACCGTCCAAATTCGTGAAGTAGCGGCGTAACACTGTGCGCTCGGCCCCGGTGAACTCTTCCGCGACATAAGCGTGCATGACACGTAGACATTAGGGCCGCTTTTAGGCCAAGGGGTGGACCGTCGTGGCGCTGGCGACGACGCTGCGCACCACCGAATCGCGCGCGAGTGCCGCCTGGTCGGCGACGTCGCCGAGCTGGTTAAGCCGCGCCAACTGCTCGCACAGGTCAGCCACCTGCTTGGCGATGCGCACGAAGTCCCCCGGGGACGTCTGGCCGATCTCGACGTCCGCGACGTCGAGCACCGTGCCCAGTGGCGCCCCCCTCGACCAGGCGGCGATCGTCGTGGCGAAGGCGCCATCGGGATCGCGACCGTGGGGCACCTGGAACTGGTCCTCGGCTTGGCGCACGGTCGCGGCGATGACGCCGAGCGCCCGCAGACGCTCGTCGAGCGAGATGCGACGGTCATTGCCCAAACGGTCCGGGATCGTCCGGCGCTTCTTGGTCGAGACGGCCTTGGCGGCGTTGGGCGCGCGCCGAGCCCGTCGCGGCTCGTAGACGAAGCAGGACGCGAGCCCGGCGAAGGCGGCGGCGTCCAGGCCGTCAAAGAGCCCCGCTCGCAGGGCCTCGGCGACGAGCAGGTCGCTCTCGTGATAGAGGGCGCGCAGAATCTGGCCGTCGGCGTTGAGCCGCCAGCCTTCGGCGTAGCCGAGGGCTTCGAGGACGTGGTGACGCGAGCGCAACTGCTCGCTCAGGCTCCGAGTGGAGCTCCCGCGCCGTCGCGTGGCCTCGAACTGGGCGTACGAGCGCTCGACGACCTCGGTTGCGGTCGGCTCGTCGAAGTGGTTGATCAGGTTGGCGGTGAAGTTGTAGGTCGGGCGAAAGGACGAGTGCAGGTCGCCCGGGGCCGCGAGCGCGACGCGACCGACGTCGTGCAGGGCAATGTCGGGACTGAAGCAGACGATGGCGTGGCCCTCGTCATCGAGTCCTCGACGTCCCGCTCGACCGGTCATCTGGGAGTACTCGGCGCTCGTGAGGAACTGGCGGCCCGCGTCGGAGTACTTCGTGAAGCGCTCGAGGGCGACCGAGCGCGCCGGCATGTTGACCCCGAGGGCCAGGGTCTCGGTCGCGAAGACCGCGCCGAGCAGGTTGCGCTCGAAGCAGGCCTCCACGATCTCGCGAAAGGCCGGGACCATCCCGGCGTGGTGCGCGGCGAGCCCGCGCGAGAGCCCCTCGATGAACTCGCCGTACTCGAGCGCGCGCAACTCGTCGTCGGTGAAGCTCGCGAGGCGTAGGTTGGCGATTCGCTCGATCTCGACGCGATCGTCGCTCGAGGTGAATCGCAGCCCGTCGCGCCGGCACTGCGAGACCGCGTCGTCACAGGCCGCGCGCGAGAAGATGAAGACGATCGCGGGCAACAGGTCGTCGTTCGCGAGGGCGTGGAGTAGTTCACTGCGCCGGGGCGTGCGAAAGGGCGGCGGCGGGGCCGACGACTTCGCTCCGCGCCACTTGGGACCCGGACGGAACTTGCGCGACGACTTCATCAGGTTGTCGATGCGGCGCGCACCGTCGGCGAGGCGACCCTCAACGAGCAGGTCCTCGATCTCAGCGGCGCTCTGGCCGCGGCGCACGACGGCCACGTGGTTGTGCAGGGTGATCGGCCGGTTCGCCTCGATCACGACGGCGGTGGGGCCGCGGACCTCGCTGAACCACTCACCGAGGAAGTTGGCGTTGCCCACCGTCGCCGAGAGCGCGACGAACCGCACCGCCTGGGGCGTGAGGATGAGGACCTCCTCCCAGACGCCGCCGCGGTAGGGATCTTGGAGGTAGTGCACCTCGTCGAGCACCACGAGGCCC
>JAJZSX010000248.1 GCA_021849435.1 Actinomycetes bacterium
GGAGACCGAATCCCAGGTAGATGACGTCGTGGATGGCGATGCTCCAACTCGACCCGCCGTTGGCGGTCGCCTGGCCTTCGCTCGCCGAGGCGACCGCGACCGTGCCATAGGTGACCATGATCATGGTGGCAATGAGTAGCGACCGGGCGGCGGGGTTACCCCGCGGCCACGGATGGAACAGTCGACCCGGTCGCGCCTCGTCCATCAGACCACCTTGGCGATCTTCAGGAAGTCACCGTAGAAGATCCCCAGCGCGAGGGCCGAGCACAGGCCCGAGAGAATCCAGAACCGAATAATCACCGTTGTCTCTGGCCAGCCGCGTAGCTCGAAGTGATGGTGGAAAGGCGCCATCCGAAAGATCCGACGACCAAAGAGCCTGAAACTGAGCACCTGAAGGATCACCGATGCGGTCTCGGCCACGAAGAGCCCACCCAAGATCACGAGCAGCAGATCGAGGTTCATCAGAAGGCTCAAGGCACCTAGGCCGGTGCCGATTGCGAGTGACCCTGTATCGCCCATCATGATCCGTGCTGGCGCGGCATTCCACCAGAGGAATCCCAAGCACGATCCCACCAGGCCTACGGCGACCAACCCGAGGTCGAGGGCGCTGTGGAGGTGGTAGATGGAGAAGTGCCGGAACTGCCAGTACCCGATAATCGACAGCACCGCGAAGGCGAACGTCGCCGATCCGCCCGCCAGTCCGTCGAGCCCGTCGGTCAGGTTGACCGCGTTCGATGTCGCCACGATCACGAACACCGCGAGGAGTATCCACCCCGTAACCGACAGATTCCAACCCGGCAGCGAGAACCGAGTGAAGGAGAGGTTGGTGGAGGTCTTAACCCAGTAGATGGCGAGCACCGCGAAGACCGCCGCGATCAACAGCTGACCGGCCAGTTTTCCCCGTTTGTTCAAACCCAAATTCCTCGCGTTACGGATCGCTAGGTAGTCATCGGCGAAACCGACGACCCCTGAGGCCACAGTCACCGACATCGCGAGCACGCCGGCTCGCGTGAAGTTGATCGAGGTGCCGACGTGTCCCATGAGATACCCGATGACGCCCGCGAGCACGATGATGACGCCACCCATGGTGGGCGTGCCCGCCTTGGCCTGGTGCGACGAGGGGCCATCGGAGCGAATGTGTTGACCCATTGAGCGACGGCGCACGAATCGGATCCAGACCGGCGTCGCCAGAAGCGACACGAGGAATCCGATCCCGCCCGATTCCATCAAGCTCAACATCGCGGACTCATTTCATCAGCTCCCTGACGACCACTCGATCGTCGAACTCCAGCACGGCGTCGCCGATGGTCTGGGTCGTCTCGTGACCCTTCCCCGCGACGACCACGACGTCACCAGTGCGCGCCTCACGCAGCGCAGACGAGATGGCTTGACGTCGGTCGACCTCGCGGTGGACGTTCGAATCGTTCGCTACGCCCGCCATGATGGCATCAATGATGCCATCTGGATCCTCCGAGCGAGGATTATCCGAGGTCACGAAGACGATGTCTGACAGCTCGGCCGCCGTGGAGCCCATCGCCGGTCGTTTCTCGTGGTCCCTATCCCCCCCACACCCGAACACCGTGATGATGCGGGCCATGGGCGCGAGCGAGCGCACGTCGGCCAACAAGTGCTCCAACCCGGCGGGTGTGTGCGCGTAGTCCACGATGACGACGACGTCGTGATCGTGGACGATCTCGAAGCGACCCGGCACCGGACGCACTTCCGCGAGCGATTCGACGACCTCGGCTTGGTCGGCACCGAGGGCGCTCATGATCGACAGTGCCATCACGACGTTGGCGACGTTGTAGTCCCCTACGAGAGGTGAACGAATGAGTTGTCCGCGCCAGAAGAATGTCGTTCCAATGAGCGACATGGTGACGCTCGAGGCGTCCGCCATCGACACGGTGGTCGTGGCGATCGTCGATTCGTCCGCCAGTCGGGCTCCGTAGGGGTCATCGACCCAGATCACCGCCCGCCGAGCTCGTTCCGGCGTGAACAGCTGGGCCTTGGCGCGATAGTACGCCTCCATCGTCCCGTGGTAGTCGAGGTGATCGTGGCTGAGGTTAGTGAACGCCGCCACCGCGAACTCGAGACCGTCGACTCGACCCTGGTCGAGGGCATGGCTCGACACTTCCAGTGCGAGGATCGACCTCAGAGCCGAATCATCGAAACCACGCACGATGGTGTCGATGCTTCGGAAGAGTTCCGGCCCAGCCGGCGTCGTTCGGAGGTTGGTCAACGTTCCGATGTTCGCGCCATTCCACCCCAGACCCTTCGCGAGTTGGGCGACGAGGGTGGTCACGGTCGTCTTACCGTTGGTCCCCGTCACACCGACCAGCTCGACCCGGCGGTCCGGGTGACCAACTATCGCCGCACTGACGTGGGCCACCATCGCGCGCACCTGCGATGGCGGGACGACGACGACCGGCACCCCGACATCCATTGGCGCTGTCGCCATGACAGCCACCGCGCCTCGGGCGACGGCGTCCGCGGCGTAACGCACACCGTCATCGCGAGAGCCCGGAACGGCCAGAAAGAGAGTTCCCGGACCACACGCGCGCGAGTCGATTTCGACGCGGTCGATCTCGACGCTCGCCGTGACGATGTCCAAGGGTGCGTCATCGAAGAGGTCGCCAAGTTGCATCACGTCACGTCCGAGGCGATTGAGGCCAGTCCCTTGAGCGGCTTCACCGTGATTCCCGACGACGGGATCGCGTAGTGATGCAACGCGTAGGACATCACCTGTTGAAAAACCGGCGCCGCGGCAGTGCCGCCGTACACGGTCGTCAACGGACGTTCGACCACCACGATCATCGAGAGTACTGGGTGGTCGGCCGGAGCGAAGCCGACGAAGGTGGCGTCGAACTGACCGGACAACAGCAAATCCTTGCCCGGATAGGGAATCGTCGCCGTACCCGTCTTACCAGCCACCGGGTAGCCCGGGATGATTGCATTGGTACCGGTACCCGCGAGAACCACCTGTTCGAGCATCTTGGTCAACGTGGCCGACACCGCCGGCGTCACCACTTGACGGGTCTTGCTCGGAGGCGCGGCTCGCACGGCTCCATTGGCCATGACGTAGCCACGCACGAGCTTGGGCTCGACGAGGACGCCGCCGTTCGCTATGGCGTTATAGGCGTCGAGCACTTGGATCGGTGGAACGGCGTCGACTTGTCCAATCGGCATCGCGGCCATGTCGCTCGCGGACCAGCTATTCGCGTTCACGAGCAATCCGGCCGTCTCGCCCGGAAAGTTCAATGTGGTTAACTGCCCGAACCCCAACCGCTCAACCTGACTGAGCAGACCCGCCTCACCGAGTCGATTGGTGATCTTGTAGGTGCCGATGTTGGAGGACTGGGCGAGGATCTGGGTCGCGGTGAGATGTTCGAGCCCGTGATTTTCGGCGTCGTGAAAGAGCCGACCACCAACCATGATGCTGTTGGGGATCGTGAAAACGGTCGAGGGCGTGATGATGCCCGCCTGCAGGGCAGCCGAGAACGTCACGGCTTTAAAGACCGAACCCGGCTCGTAGGCGTAACTGAACGCTAGGTCGTTGATCGTCTGCTCGATGCCCGGTACGCCGACCGGGACCCCCCACGATGTGACCTTGCCGAGTACCCCGGGCTTCGCGCGCACGTTGACGAGCGACGCGTTCGCCAAGATCTCGCCAGTGTGAACGTCCATCACCACGGCGGTGCCCGCCACGGCGTCTGTGGAGGCGAGCGCGTGCGCGAGGGAACGTTCGGTAACGAACTGCAGCGCCGAGTCGATCGTCAGTTCGAGACCGACACCCGGCTTGGCCTTCTTGATGACCGTGGTGTGGGTACTGGGCAGGTTCACGCCCGACGCCGATACAAAGGCGCGCGTGATGCCGGTCTGGCCCGCCAAGACTTTCTGGTACTCGTACTCCAGTCCGGCCGAGCCAACCCCCGATGCATTTACCCCACCGAGGAGGGCCGTCGCCTCGGCACCGTTGGGATACGAACGGACGGAGGAACTTTGCACGACGATACCGGGGAAGTTCATCGTCGCCAGTTGATGACCCATCGTGAGGTCGAGGTGGTTGTTGATGATGACGTAGCCGTGTCGCTCCGAAAGCAGTCGCGTCAATTGACCAACAGGCACGCCGACGATGGGTGACATCGCCCGCGCCTCGGTCGCGGGATGGGCTATCTGGAAGTCGTCGGCGATGACGAGTGACGTTGGGCGCGAAACGGCCAGGATCTGCCCGTAGCGGTCGTAGATGCCAGCTCGCAACGCCGTTGTGACCAGATCCTCGCGGACCTGCCCGACGGAGAGTCGGGCGTAGTGCGCGTGATCGACAATCTGGATCATGAAGAGTCGTAACGCGAGTAACGCGAACACCGCCACGAGCGAGAATCGAAGGAGTCGGATTCGACGCGCCGAACGGCTCGTCCCGACCGGTGATGCTGTCCTGCTCCGGGGCCGCCCAGGGGACGTCGCGGCTCGCGGGCTCACCGACTCGTCCTTGATGTGACCGGTGCGTACCCAT
>JAJZSX010000249.1 GCA_021849435.1 Actinomycetes bacterium
TGATGGTGACGCTCGGCACCGGCATCGGCGGTGGAGTGATCGCCGATGGCCAGCTGGTCCGGGGTCACAACGGGTTCGCCGGCGAAATTGGCCACATGGTGGTCGAGGCGCACGGCGCGCCGTGCCGCTGCGGGGGGCACGGCTGCTGGGAGCGCTACGCCTCGGGGGGCGGGCTCGCGCGGCTGACGACCATCGCCGCCCTGGCTGGGCGGTTGCCCTCGCTGGTCGCGACGTCTGGCGGGGCCGAGCTCGTGCGGGGCGAGGACGTGACCGCGGCGGCGGCGGCGGGTAGCGCCGAAGCCGAGGCGGTCATCGACGAACTGGGCTGGTGGCTGGCCCTGGGCTTGGCGAACCTCGTGGCGATCCTCGACGCTGGCCACTTCGTGATCGGTGGCGGCCTCTCGCAGGTCGCCGACCTCTTCTTGCCGAGTGTGCATCGCTACCTCGCCGAACTCGTCGAGGGGTTCGCCGACCGCGAGCCCATCACGGTCGTGTCTTCCATGTTCGCCGGCCGTTCGGGCGCGATGGGCGCGGCCCTCGTGGCGATGGGGCGCGATTCGTGAAGGTCGGGGTCCTGCTGCCCACGTTCCAGACGAGTGCGGTACCGGCGCACGAGGCGGCTCAACGGGCCGCCGATGCCGGACTTGACGGCGTCTTCGCCTACGACCACCTGTGGCCCATGGGCTCGCCGCAGCGACCGGCGCTCGCCCCCTTCCCCGTGCTGGCGTCGATCGCGGTGCGCCACTCCTCACTGACCGTGGGACCGCTCGTGGCGCGCGTGGGACTCGTGAGCACCGCGCACCTCGTCTCGGCCTTCACCACGCTCGCCGGCCTCGCGCCGGGTCGGGTGATCGCGGCGATGGGCACCGGTGACCGGCTGTCGGCCAATGAGAACCTGGCCTACGGCCTGCCCGTGCTCGACGCCGACGAGCGGCGAACCCTCCTCGGCGAGGCCGCTCGCGAGCTCGTGGCAACGATGCCGGTGTGGATCGGCGCCGGCGCGCCCGCTACCAACGCCCTCGCGCGCGAGCTCGGGGTGACCGTCAATCTGTGGAACGCCGGGGTCGCCGCCCTCGAGCAAGAGGCCGCGATCGGTCCGGTCTCGTGGGCCGGTCCGGTCCCGTCGCCACCGTCGCGAACGGGCGAACTGCTCGACGACCTCGCCCGCGCCGGTGCGACCTGGGCGGTCCTCGGCGCGGACCTCGACCTCGATGCCTTTCGCGAATGGCGTGCGTCGGGCTGAAAAAGTATGGTTCACCAATGGAGTTTCGTCGCATTACTGGTTTGCCACCGTACGTGTTCGCACAGATCAATGGCCTGAAGGCGACCGCCCGAGCCGCCGGACGCGACGTCGTCGACTTCGGATTCGGCAACCCCGACCTTCCCAGCCCCGACGTCGCCGTCGAGAAGCTGGCCGAGGCCGCGCACAATCCCAAGAATCACCGCTACAGCGCCAGCCGAGGCATTCCCAACCTGCGAGCCGCGATGGCCACGCGCTATCGCGAGCTGTTCGACGTCGAGCTCGATCCCGAGACCGAAGTAATCACCACCATCGGGGCCAAGGAGGGCCTGACGCACCTCATGTGGGTGCTGCTCGGGCCCGGTGACAGTGCCCTCGTGCCCACGCCGAGCTACCCGATCCACCTCGCGGGTCCGGGCTTTGCCGGGGCGACGGTGATTCCGGTGCCGATCGTGGACCCCGCGACGAGCGATCGCGACCCCGGCGACGACTTCTTTGACGCGCTAGCCGAGGCGTGGCAGCGCGCCGAGGTGAAGCCCCGGGTCGTGATCGCCTCGTTCCCGCACAACCCGACGAGCGCCTGCATCGACCTCGGCTTCATGACGCGACTCGTGGACTTCGCCCTCGAGCACGAGATGATCATCTGTCACGACTTCGCCTACGCCGACCTGGGATTCGACGGCTACCAGCCGCCCTCGATCCTCCAGGTGCCCCGAGCCAAGGAGTGCGCCGTCGAGCTGTACACGTTGACCAAGTCGTTCTCGATGGCGGGATGGCGCGTCGGGTTCCTCGTCGGCAACGCCGCGGTGGTCGCGGCGCTGACCAAGCTCAAGAGCTACCTCGACTACGGGACGTTCCAGCCGGTCCAGATCGCGGCCATCGTTGCGATGAACGAGGCGAAGGACTATCCCAACACCCTGCGCACGATCTACCAGTCCCGGCGTGACGCGCTCATCGAGGGGCTCGGCCGCGTGGGCTGGCCGGTGGTGGCCCCGCGGGGCTCGATGTTCATCTGGGCCCCGATCCCTGAGCCCTATCGCGACATGGGCTCGCTCGCCTTCGCAACCAAGCTCATCGAAGAGGCCGACGTCGCGACGAGTCCCGGGGTGGGCTTCGGCGCGGGCGGCGACGGTCACGTGCGCTTCGCGCTCATCGAGAACGAGGCCCGTACCCACCAGGCGATCCGCTCGCTGCGTCGGGCGCTGCCCGAGCTGCGCGGCGATTAGGGCCGAGCCGCCCCGGGGACGTCCACGCGCACGGACTCGATGGCCGCGAAGCGGGTATCGGCCGCGTGGAAGCGACTGCTCGTCGGCGCGGTCATGACGTAGAGCGACGATCCATCGTCGCCGCCCAGAGCGCAGGCGAAGGCGGTCTGGGTGGTCGTCGCGGTTGCCGTGACCTCGCCGCCCTCGCGCACGCGCTGGCACGCGTTCGTGGCGGCGTTGGCGAACCAGACCTGCCCCTCGGCATCGAGGCAGATGCCGTCGGGCGCCGCGAACTCGAGCGTGGCCCAGACCCGCCGGTCGTGCAGCGTGCCGTCCTCGGCGACCGTGAAGGCCGTGAGCCGGCCAGCCAAGGTTTCGGCGATGATGAGCGTGGAGCCGTCGGGCGTGATCACCGCGCCGTTAGGGAACGACAAATCGGGCACGACCTGGCGAACTGATCCGTCGGGTGCGAGCACGACGAGGTTGGTGGTGGGCGGCGGCGCCGCGAAGAGGCCCTCGAAGCCGGAGCGTTCGACGACGTCGTCGAGGTCGAAGCCAAAGTTGCCGACGTAGGCGACACCGCTCGCCCCGGTCGTGAGGTCGTTGGCCCAGAACCCGCAGTACGGGCTGATGTCGGCGTGTACCGCTGTCCCCGATGGGCCGACGCGCACTACGAGGTGGTCGGTCATCGACACGTAGAGCTGGTCACCGTCGGGCAGCCAGGCGAGTCCCGACGGCTGGCCGGGGACCTCGTAGGCCAACCGCTCGTCACTCCCGTCGGGCGCGACGCTGAAGACGCCGTGGCGGTAGAAGTCGCTGAACCAGAGCCGGCCCTCGCGCCACCGGGGACTTTCCCCGAAGGCCAGTCCATCGTGAATCCGCGTGGTCGCATACATCGGCACGATCCCCTCCAGTTGATTTGGCTACTCAGACGCGCTCGACGGCCCGTCTCCAGGAACGATAGGTCTCGTCCAGGGTTCGTGGATCTGCTGGTTCGAAGCGCCGCTCGGCGCGCCAGTAGCCGGCGAGCGTCTCGAGCGAGGGCCAGAGTCCACAGCTCAGTCCGGCCAGGGTGGCGGCACCGCGAGCGGTGGCCTCCAGGGTCGCACTGCGAACGACGGGTAGGCGACAGCCGGTGGCCTGGAGTTCGAGCAGGAGGTCCATCCTCGCCGCCCCGCCATCGGCGCGCAGTTCGAAAAGCGTGAGTCCCGATGACCCGAACGCGTCGATCATCGCGCGCACCTGGTGCGCGAGGGCTTCGACGAGGGCTCGTGCGATGTGGGCTCGCCCGGCCGCCTGGCTCAGGCCGATGATGGCGCCGCGCGCCTCCGGACGCCAGAACGGCGAGCCGAGGCCGGTGAAGGCGGGCACCACCTGGACTCCCGCCGCGTCGGCGACGCTGCGCGCCAGCGTCTCGAGGTCCGACGCCGCGGCGATGAGGCCCAGCTCGTCGCGCAACCACTGGATCGCCGCACCCGCGACGAAGGCCGAACCCTCGAGGGCGTAGGTCGCTGGACCAAAGGCGCCGAGGTCCCAGGCGACCGTCGTCAGCAGTCCCTCGACGACGGCGGGCACCGCGTCGCCGGCGTTGGCCATGACGAAGGCGCCCGTGCCGTAGGTCGCCTTGACGACGCCGGCGGCGAACCCCGCTTGGCCGAAGAGTGCCGCCTGCTGGTCACCGAGCATGGCGGTGATCGGGACGCCCGCCAGCTCGGGCAGTACCGAGGGGTCGACGGTGCCGAAGGATGACGCAGACGGTCGTATCGGAGCGAGGAGATCGACGGGGACCCCGAAGATCGCCGCCAGGGAGCTCGACCAGTCGAGGGTGGCTAAGTCCATGAGCATCGTGCGCGACGCGTTCGATGGCTCGGTGGCGAGCGAGCCCCCTTCGACGTTGCCGCTGAGCCACCAGAGCAGCCAGGTGTCAACGGTTCCCAGGGTAGGTGCGAGCGCGCCGTCGAGGACCCCGCGCTCGAGCAGCCAGGCCATCTTGGTCGCCGAGAAGTACGGGTCGATGACGAGACCGGTCGCCGCCCGCACCGCGGGCTCGGCACCCGCG